>NZ_JBFAON010000009.1:0-205918 GCF_040659795.1 Pseudonocardia sp. NPDC049635 | reverse complement strand
CGGCCCCCCGCCCCCCCGCGCCCCCCCCGCGCCCGCCCGCCCCCCCCCCGGACCGCCCGCCCGGGCCCCGCGGGCCCCGGCACCCCGGCCCGGCGCGGTCCCCCCCCGGCCCGCCCCGGCGGCCGCGTCCCCGGCGGCCGCCACCGCGCCGGCCGTCGGTGCCCCGGGCGCCACCGGCCCGGCGTCGCCCGCCCGCGGGTGGGCGCGACGCGGGATGGTCCGGCGGGTCCGCACCGGGGTCCGCACTCCCGGGTCCGCGCCGGGATCCGGCGTCCCGGTGTGCTCCCGGCGCGGCGCCCCGCACCGTGGGCCGGTCGGTGCCACCGGGACGACGCCGCGGTGCGCCGCCCCGGGCCCCGCCGTCGGGGCCGCCGTCGGCGACCCGCCTGCCGGACGCACCGGCGGCGGCCCGGCCCGCTGTGTCCTCGCCCGACCGCGGGCCCACGGCACGGCCGCGCACCGGGGCCACGGGACGGCGCGGTGGGTTCTGGTGCCCGGTCGGACGGGTCGGCGGCTCGGCGCCCGGCGGTTGCGGCCGGTCCGGGCGGCCGGCTCCGCGCGGCGGGGGGCTCGCCGGCGCGGGCACGCGCGGGGCGTCCGGTACGGGGTGACCGACCCGGTCGTGGGGTTCCGGCCGGCGCATCACGGAACCAGCAGGTCCCACGGACGCGGCTCGGGCACCGCGGCCCGGCCGTCGGCGCAGTGCCTGCGCACCGGGCAGGTCCGGCACTGCTCACCGGTGCGGGGCGGGAACACCTCGTCCGGTGCGGCGCCCGCGGTCAGCGCGTCGACGGCCTCGGCGGTCCGGGTCGCCGTCGCCTCCGCGGCGCTCACGTGTGCGGCGAGGGAGCCCTGGTCGTGCTCCCACACGGCGACCGTGCCGGTGGGGACGTGGTGCAGCTCGACCTGTCTGCACCGTCGGCGGAAGACCTCCCCCGCGGCCACGGCGTAGAGCGCGAGCTGGCGGGAGTCGCGGGCGTCGGCGTCACGCGGGACCCGACGGCCGGTCTTGAAGTCCACCACCCGCAACCCCCCGTCGGTCCCCTCGTCGAGCCGGTCGATCCGGCCCTCCACCAGCAGCGCCCCGGCGCGGGCACTCACCCGGCGTTCGACGGCGACCGGCTCGGCCCTGCCCACCGGGCCCTCGGCGGCGGCGGCCAGCCAGTCGGCCGCGCGGTCCCGGTAGTGCGCGGCCTGCGCGTCGTCCCGGAAGCCCTCCCCGTTCCAGTGCCTCCGGACCAGCGCGGCGGCCTGCGCCGGGGTGCGCCGGTGGGCGGGCAGTGCGGCCAGCGAGCGCAGCGCGAGGTGCACCACCGCGCCCAGCGTGGTGTGCGCGAACGCGCCCCCGCGGGCCGGTGCCGGTCGGTCCACGTGCAGCATCCGGTAGCGCCGCGGGCAGGCGTCCCAGGCGTCCAGGCGGGCCGGGGTCACCCGGTGCAGTGCGGTCGCCCCGAAGTCGGGATCCAGCAGGTCCAGGCCGAGCTGGCCGTCCGGGAGCCCGGTCACGGGAGGGGCCATCCTGCCACGGTACAGCGGCCGGAGGCGCACTCGTGCAGCACCGTGCGGATCAACCGCGGACGGCCTGCACCCCGGTCGCGCCCTCGACGATCGCGGCGTACACCTCGGGATCGGTGGTCTCCTCGGCGAGCGGGGTCGTCTTGTTCGTCCCGTGGTAGTCACTCGATCCGGTGACGAGCAGGCCGTGCTCGTCGGCGAGCGCCCGCAGCAGCTCGCGATCGCCGGGCTCGTGGTTGGGGTGGTCCACCTCGACCCCGCCGAGACCGAGGGCGGTCAGGTCGACCAGCACCGAGGGTTCGATCACCGTCCCGCGCGTGCGGGCCAGCGGATGGGCGAACACCGCGACCCCACCGGCGGCGACGATCATCTCGATCGCCGTCTCGACCGACGTGTCGGCCCGCGGGACGTAGTAGGGGCTGTCGTTGTGCAGAAGCTCGGTGAACGCCTCGTCCACCGAGCCGACGACGCCGGCCGCGACCAGCGCACGGGCCAGGTGCGGTCGCCCGGCGCTGGCCCCCTCCGGCAGGTACGCGAACACGCCGTCGACGTCGACCGGGTATCCGTCGGCCGCCATCCGGCCGATCATCGTGTGCAGCCGCTGCACCCGCTCCGCGCGCAGCCGCTCCTGTTCGGTCACGATCGCCGAGTGCTGCGGGTCGAACAGGTAGCCGAGCAGGTGCACCGAGCAGCGCGGCTCGCCGTCGCGTCCGGTGGGGCTCAGGCAGGAGAACTCGGCACCCCGCACCAGGGTCAGCCCGGAGGGCAGCGCCGCGACGGCGTCGTCCCACCCGCCGGTGGTGTCGTGGTCGGTGATCGCGACGACGTCGAGGCCCGCGGCACCGGCGGCGCGGACCAGCCCGGCGGGGCTGTCCGTCCCGTCGGACGCGGTGGAGTGGGCGTGCAGATCGATCACGGGCCGGGACATCTCCCGACCCTAACCGGCGGCCCGCTCAGCGCCGCCAGCGCGGTTTGGCCAGCATACCGGTGGCGCGGGTCTTGCCCTTCTCACCGAACACCAGCTCGGAGAGCGCCTCGTAGATCTCCTCGGGGCGGGGCATGTAGTCGATCCGGTTGAGCGCCTGGATCTGGCCGGCCGACTCGACGACCATCGTGCCGTAGCCGAGCATGCGGCCGGCGAGCGTGCGCTGGAAGGTCAGGTCGGTGACCTTGCCCAGCGGCATCATGCCGACGTTGTGCACGATGATCCCCTGGGCGATCATCACCCGCTTGTCGGTGATGACGATGCGTTCGATCCACCACAGGATCGTCAGCGCGGTGAACCGCAGCACCGCCACCAGCACCAGGTAGAACGTCAGGTTGTCGACGACGACCTCGACCGCCGGGCTGTTCCCGGCCCGATTCATCAGCACCTCGAAGCCGACGACGACGGCGATGAACAGCGTCGTCTGCGTCATGTGCCTCGCCATGACGGCCCAGTGCTGGCGCACACGGATGACCCGCCGCTCCGTGGGGAGCAGGTACTCGTCGATCTCCCGGGGCGCGAGCACGACTCAGATCAGCGACGTCACGAACGTCGACACCGACTGAGCCGCGTCGTAGAGGATGTTGCCCACGTTCGTCACCGAGTTCGCGGCCGCCTGCGGGGCGGTCACGACCAGAAAGATACCCAGTGCCACAGCGACCAAGATGAGAATCTTGCGCACGTTAACCGTCACCCGTTCCGGCCCGTTGGGACAACCTCGACATTGGTACCCGAACCCGCCAAGGCACGGGTACCGGCACCCGAGCAGCGTACCGTCATTCCGGATGACCGACAGTAGCCGACACATCGCCTGCGTGGGTGGAATAGTTCATGACCCGGACGGCCGATTGCTGCTGGTGCGCAGGGCGAACGAGCCAGGGCGGGGGCTGTGGTCGGTCCCCGGCGGACGGGTCGAGCCGGGTGAGGACGAGCGAGCCGCGGTCGTCCGCGAGCTGGCCGAGGAGACCGGTCTGACGGTCCGGCCGGGAGCGCTCGCCGGCGTCGTCGTGCGCGGGCCGTACCGGATCGCGGACTACCGCTGCGATCTCGCCCCCGGCTCGCCCGCCCGGCCGCGCGCGGGCGACGACGCCGACGACGCCCGGTTCGTCGACATCGCCGGGTTCGCCGCGCTGCCGATGGTGGACGGGCTCGCCGAGATCCTGCGCGAGTGGGCCGCACTGCCCCGGATCTGAGCGGGCCCGGCCCGGCCGCGCAGTCAGTCCTGCGGCGTCGGACGGCCCGGCTGCTCCCCGCCGCGGGCGTCGCCGTAGGACACCTTCGGCACCATGACCTTGCGCCGGAAGGTGCACACGACCGTGCCGTCCTGCTTGTAACCGCGGGTCTCGACGTGGACGACGCCGCGGTCGTCCTTGGACTTCGACGGGGTCTTGTCCAGGACCTCGGTCTCGCCGTAGATGGTGTCGCCGTGGAAGGTCGGCTTCGTGTGCTTGAGCGAGGAGACCTCGAGGTTGGCGATCGCCTTGCCGGAGACGTCGGGCACCGACATGCCCAGCAGCAACGAGTAGATGTAGTTGCCGACCACGACGTTCTTGCCGAAGTCGGTGGTCTCCTCCGCGTAGTGCGCGTCCATGTGCAGCGGATGGTGGTTCATCGTGAGCAGGCAGAACAGGTGGTCGTCGTACTCGGTGACCGTCTTGCCGGGCCAGTGCTTGTAGACCGCACCGACCTCGAACTCCTCGTAGTAGCGCCCGAACTGCACCGTTCACGCTCCCCTCACGTCATGGATCTGTTGCGGGGGTAATCTAACGGCCGGTCCGCGGGGTCAGCGGCGGTCCAACTCACACGCGCGCGGTCGGGCATCTCACATTCCGGTGACATGGCCGGCGTGCGCCGCGATGCACCGGACAACGGCAGGAGCGGGGAGGTGAGCGCGGTGTCGCCTGAACAGTCGTCCGAACCCCAGGCACCGGTGAGCAGTACGTGCCGCCTCCCGCTGCCCATCACCCGGACGGTGTCACCCGGCTGATCCCGGCGGGAGGCGTGTCGTGTGTCCGGCGGCCGCCGCGGTGGCCGCACGTCCCGGTAGCCGTGCTCGCCGAGCCGGTCTCGTCCCCGGAGGTCACCGTGATGCCCTCGCTCTCCCAGCTCCGTCCGTCGATCCGGTCCGCCGCCGCCCGGTCGCGGCGCGCCGACCGGAACGCGGCCCGCGCCCAGGCACAGCACCCGGCCCGGTTGCGCGTCCCGCTGTCGGCCTACGTGGTGGACTGCGCGGTCTACGTCGACGGCGCACGGCTTCCCGGCCGCTGGACCCACGACGAGGCGATCGCCGAGGTCCGCGGGCGCGGTACCGGTTTCGTGTGGATCGGGCTGCACGAGCCGGACGCCGAGCAGATCTCCGGCGTCGCGCAGACCTACGGGCTGCACGAGCTCGCCGTCGAGGACGCCGTGCACGCGCACAACCGGCCGAAGCTGGAACGCTACGACGAGACGTTGTTCATGGTGCTCAAGACGGTCCGCTACGTCGGCCACGCCGACCCGACGACGGCGAACGAGATCGTCGAGACCGGCGAGGTGATGACGTTCCTGGGCCGGGACTTCGTGGTGACGGTCCGGCACGGCAGGCACACCGGCTTGCGGGACGTGCGGCGGCGGCTCGAGGAGGACCCCGAACAGCTGCGGCTGGGCCCGGCCGCAGTGCTGCACGCCATCGCCGACCACGTCGTGGACTCCTACATCGACGTCGTCCGGCAGATCGAGAACGACCTGGACGCGGTCGAGGCCGAGGTGTTCTCGCCGCGCTCGACGATGAACCCGGAACAGATCTATGTGATGAAGCGGGAGATCCTCGACCTGCGGCGCTGCGTGATGCCGCTGGTCGGGCCGATGCGCAAGCTGTCCGAGGGCTACAGCGCGCTGGTGCCGCACGACGTGCGCTCCTACTTCCGCGACGTCGACGACCACCTCGGCGGGGTCGCCGAACAGGTCGCCGGGTTCAACGAGCTGCTGACCACGCTGGTCGACGCGGTGCTGGCGAAGATCAGCATGCGGCAGAACAACGACATGCGGAAGATCACTGCCTACGCCGGTCTGATCTCGGTGCCGACGATGATCGCCGGTGTCTACGGGATGAACTTCGACTACATGCCCGAGCTGCACTGGAGCTTCGGTTACCCGATGGTGCTACTGATCATCGCGACCATCTGCACGCTGCTCTACCGCAACTTCCGCCGCAACGGCTGGCTGTAGCGGCGGAGCGGCTCAGACCCGCGGCGCGCCGGCGGGCGGGGTGGGTGGCTCGTCGTCGGGGGAACCGGTGGCCTCGGGCGGCAGTTCGTCGGCGTAGCCCGGGTCCTCCGGGCCGCCCTCCTGTACCGGGTCCTCCCGGTCCACCGGGTCCTGCGGCTGCGCGGGGCGCCAGCCCGCCGCGGCCAGCGCGGACGAACGGGCGAGCCGCTCGCCCACCACGTCCGGCTCGTCCGGGCGCCTGCCCAGGAAGGTGTGCACCAGGTGCTGCTGCAGACCGCCGACGGTCTGCACCCGGACGTCGGAGAACCCGGCCCGCTCCATCCGGTGCACCATCTGCTCCGGGCCGCCCGCGCCGCTGATCCGCTTCGCCCGGTAGCGGGCGAGATCCGCGACGCCCCAGCGCATCGCGGCCATCGGCACGAGATAGCCCCACGCAGCGGCGGCCCAGCGCACCCGGCCACGGGTCCCGCCGACCGCGTAGTCGTGCACCGCCAGGGGAGCTCCGGGGGCGAGCAGCGCCAGCAGCCGGCGCAGGCCGTGCTCGGCGTCGGGCAGGTTGGAGACCAGGTAGGAGGCGAGGATCCCGTCGAACGGGCCCTCGATCCCGACCTCGGCCAGTGTCTCCAGCCTGGAGTGCACGAAGGTGACCCGCGGCGACCAGTTCTTCTTCCTGGCGACCGCGAGCATCTCCGCCGAAGCGTCGACGGCGACGACCTCGGCGCCCTTCACCGTCGTCAGCAGCGCCTCGGTGGACACGCCGGTGCCGCAGCCGATGTCGAGCAGCCGCAGACCCGGGCCGTCACCGAGCCCCATCCGGGACGCCGAGACCCGCAGGTGGGCCTTGTAGCTGGGAATGGAGCCGACGAACCCGTCGTACCCGCCCGCGCCGCGTCCGTAGGCGCGGTGCACCGTGGACGGGCGGATCTCATCGGTCTGCCGCGCCTCGCCGTTCACGGGCGTGATCCTGCCCCGGCAGGCACCCTCCCCGGAACCCGACGCGCCCGGGTGACACCGGGACGGGACCGGTCGGGGCGGGCTCACCACCCACCCGACCGGGCCCGCTCCCCCGATCGGGAACCGTCACACCACCCGTGCGGCGCAACCGTTCTCCGAGCCGGCCGGCACCCGGATCGTTCCGCACGCCGCTCTCAGCAGCACCGGCCCTGCGGGTTCTGCTCCTGGAACTCGGTCCGGGCCCGCCAGTACTCGCGCTCGGTCATCGGCGGGTGGTCGTGCCCGGCGCGACGGTGGTGGTCGAGGTAGCGCTCGTAGCGGTCCGCCCCGATCACCCCCCGCCACCACCAGCCGAGTCCGCGCAGGCCGTCGCGCACGGCCTGCACCCGGCCGGCGCCGGTCATCGGTGCCCGGCCCGTGCCCGGTCGCCGGCCACCTCGGTCCAGCGCTGCTCCAGCTCCTTCTCCGACGGCGACGCGATCAGCCCGGACGGTGCGTAGATCCGCGACGGGACCACCGGGTCCTCCAGCTCGGGGCGGCCGCCCATCGAGACCGACCGCCAGGCCGACACGACCGCCGCGACGATGACGATGATCGCCAGCGACACGAACAGGATCGACAGCGAGCCCTGGACGAAGGTGTTGCGGACGACCGCGGCCATCGCCTCCGGGGTCGCCGCGTTCCCGAAGCTCGTCTCCCCCGCCGCGATCGCCTCCCGGAACGCGAAGTGCTGCGCCCAGTACCCGATCGCCGGCTTCGGCGAGAAGATCTTGTACATCGACGCCGTGATCGTCACGACGGCCGCGAACGCCAGCGGCACCGCGATGATCCACAGGTAGCGCACCTGCCCCCGCCGGGCCACCAGGGCCAGGCACACGGCCAGCGCGATCGCCGCGAGCAGCTGGTTGGCGATGCCGAACAGCGGGAAGAGCGTGTTGATGCCCCCGAGCGGGTCGGTCACGCCCATGACCAGGATCGCGCCCCAGCCGCCGACCATCAGGGCGGTGCAGATCCAGGCGCCCACCCGCCAGGACGTGTCGGTGAACCTCGGGACGACGGTGCCGATCGCGTCCTGCAGCATGAAGCGCGCCACCCGGGTGCCCGCGTCCACCGCGGTGAGGATGAACAGCGCCTCGAACATGATCGCGAAGTGGTACCAGAAGCTCATCATCGACGGGCCACCGATGAACTGCTGCATGATGTTCGCCAGCCCGACGGCGAGGGTCGGCGCGCCACCGGTGCGGGAGACGACCGACTCCTCGCCGACCAGCGCCGCGGTCGTCGCGAGCTGGTCCGGCGTGACGTTGACGTTCATCAGGCCCAGCGAGTTCACGAACGCGGCTGCGCCCTCGACGGTGCCCTCGGTCAGGGAGGCCGGGACGTTCATCGCGAAGTACAGCCCACGGTCGATGGACAGCGCCGCGACCAGCGCCATGATCGCCACGAACGACTCCATGAGCATGCCGCCGTAGCCGATGAAACGGGTCTGCCGCTCCTTCTCGACCAGCTTCGGGGTGGTGCCCGAGGAGATCAGCGCGTGGAACCCGGACAGGGCACCGCAGGCGATCGTGACGAACAGGAACGGGAACAGCGACCCGGAGACGACCGGGCCGTCGTCGCGCCCGGCGAACTCGCTGAACGCCGGCGCCGCCAGCTCCGGGCGGACCACGATGATCGCCACCGCGAGCAGCACGATCGTGCCGATCTTCATGAAGGTCGACAGGTAGTCACGCGGTGCCAGCAGCAGCCAGACCGGGAGCACCGCGGCGACGAAACCGTAGATGATGATGCCCCAGGCGATCGTCACCCGGTCCAGGGTGAACAGCGCCTGGCCCCACTCGGTCTCGGCGACCCAGCCACCGGCGACGATCGCCGCGATCAGCATGGCGAAGCCGATCCAGGAGACCTCGGAGACCTTCCCGGGGCGCAGGAACCGCAGATAGACCCCCATGAACAGGGCGATCGGGATGGTCAGCGCGACCGAGAAGACACCCCACGGGCTCTCACCGAGCGCGTTGACCACGACCAGGGTGAGCACCGCGATCAGGATGATCATGATGGACAGGGTCGCGACCAGCGCGGCCGTGCCACCGACGCGACCGAGCTCCTCACGGGCCATCTGACCCAGCGAGCGGCCGCCGCGGCGCATCGAGAAGAACAGCACCAGGTAGTCCTGCACGGCGCCCGCGACGATGACGCCGACGATGATCCAGATCGTGCCGGGCAGGTACCCCATCTGCGCCGCGAGCACCGGGCCGACCAGCGGTCCGGCGCCGGCGATCGCGGCGAAGTGGTGCCCGTAGAGCACCCGCCGGTCGGTGGGGACGAAGTCCTGGCCGTTCTCGGCGTACTCGGCGGGGGTGGCCCGCCGGTCGTCCGGCTTGAGCAGCTTGTTCTCGATGTAGGTCGAGTAGAAGCGGTAGGCGATCAGGTAGGTGCTGACCGCGGCGAACACGAACCAGATCGCGTTCACCGTCTCGCCCCTGACCAGGGCGAGCATCACCCACCCGAGACCACCGAGCAGTGCGATCGTGGTCCAGATCGCGATCTTGAGCGGAGTCCATGTGCGCCGCTCTGCGAGGAACACGTCCTCGTCCACCGCGGCCGGCGGGAGTTCCTGCCCCGCCGCACCGCCGCCTGACACCTGTGTCATAGCGCGTCCCTCCCGATAAGTCCGAGGCGCACTATAGGCAGTCCGGTGCGAAACGAAAGAGCCTTGAGTAGATCTTGAGGAACGAGACCGCCGTCACCGGACGGGGTGACGACGGTCAGGATCGCGGCACGGACTCAGAAACCCCCGCCGGGGCTGCCCATCGCCAGCCGGGCGAGCATCTCACGGGCCTGCTCGGCGTTGCGCGGCTCGCACAGCACGTCGTAGCGGCCGGCGACCATCTGGCTGGCCGACTGGAAGTCGCGCCTGCCCCGGCTGGCGCCGTAGCCGACCGCGGCGAAGACCATGCCGAACACGGCGCCGGAGGCCAGGCCGACCACGATCGGCCAGAAGCTGCCGTCCGGGGAGAACAACGACAGCAGCAGACCGACGAACAGACCCAGCCAGGCGCCGGACGCGGCACCCGAACCAAGCACCCGACCCCAGGTCAACCGGCCGATGACCCGTTCGACCAGCATGAGGTCGACACCGACGATCGTCACGTCCCGCACCGGGAAGTCGGAGTCCGCCAGGTGGTCGACGGCCCGCTGCGCCTCCTCGTAGGTGGCGTAGGAGCCCACCGGCCACCCGGTCGGCGGGGTGGGCAGCTGCGGAAGGCCCGGTGCCGGGCGTGCCTGGCCGCCGAAGGGGTTGGTCATGGCGATTCTCCTCGCAGGTGGTGTTCCGCTTCTGCTACCGGGAAACGGTCGACGGCCGTCCGGTGTGCCCGAGGAGACTATCGAGGTCTCGCACGTCACGTGCGCGCGCGATGCGCACACGTGACGTGCGGCGTGGCGTCAGCGCAGCTTGTAGTCGCGCAGCAGGCCGCGGGAGATGATCGTCTTCTGGATCTCCGAGGTGCCCTCACCGATCAGCAGGAACGGCGCCTCGCGCATGAGCCGCTCGATCTCGTACTCCTTGGAGTAGCCGTAGCCGCCGTGGATCCGGAACGAGTCCTCGGTGACCTCCTTGCAGTACTCCGAGGCCAGCATCTTGGCCATCCCGGCCTCGACGTCGTTGCGCTCGCCCCGGTCCTTGAGGCGGGCGGCGTTGACCATCATCAGGTGCGCGGCCTCGACCTTGGTCGCCATCTCGGCGATCTTGAACGCGATCGCCTGGTGGTTCACGATCGGCTTGCCGAAGGTGGAGCGCTGCTGGGCGTACTCGACGCCGAGCTCGAAGGCCCGGATCGCGATGCCGCAGGCGCGGGCCGCGACGTTCACCCGGCCGACCTCGACCCCGTCCATCATGTGCGCGAAGCCCTTGCCGCGCTCCCCGCCGAGGATCTGATCGCCGGAGATCCGGTGGCCCTTGAACACCATCTCGGTGGTGTCCACGCCCTTGTAGCCCATCTTGTCGATCTTGCCCGGGACGATCAGGCCGGGCGCGACCTCGCCGTAGCCGGTGGGCTTGTCCACCAGGAACGTGGTCAGGTTCTGGTGGGCCTTCTCGGCGCCCTCGTCGGTCCTGACCAGTACCGCGGTCAGGTTCGACGTGCCGCCGTTGGTCAGCCACATCTTGGCGCCGTCGATGACGTAGTCGCCGCTGCCGTCCCCCGCCTCGACCGCCCTGGTCTTGATCGCGGCGACGTCGGAGCCGAGGTCGGGCTCGGACATCGAGAACGACCCGCGGGTCTCCCCCGTCGCCATCTTCGGCAGGTAGCGCTGCTTCTGTTCCTCGGTGCCGTGCTGACGGAGCATGTAGGCCACGATGAAGTGGGTGTTGATCACACCGGAGACGCTCATCCAGCCACGCGCGATCTCCTCCACGACCAGCGCGTAGGTGAGCAGCGACTCGCCGAGCCCGCCGTACTCCTCGGGGATCATGAGGCCGAACAGCCCCATCTCCTTCATCCCCTCGACGATGTCGGTGGGGTAGGCGTCCTCGTGCTCCAGCGCGGTGGCGTGCGGGATGATCTCCTTGTCCACGAACGAGCGGACGGTGGACAGGATCTCGGTCTGGATGTCGGTCAGACCGGCGGTCTGCGCGAGCCGCGCCATCTGTGTTCCTCCTGAGCGTCTCTGGTCAGCTGCCGGGGCGTGCTCACGCCTCCGGCGGGGTCCACTTGTCGGTGCGGGTCATGCCCGCCGCGCGGCCCTTGCCGGAGATGACCAGCGCCATCTTGCGACTGGCCTCGTCGATCATCTCGTCGCCGATCATCGCGGCGCCCCGCTTGCCGCCCGCCTCGGAGGTGAAGTACTCGTAGGCGTCGAGGATGTTCTCGGCGTGGTCGTAGTCGCTCTGGGTGGGCGAGAAGGTCTCGTTCGCGGCGTCGATCTGGCCGGGGTGCAGCACCCACTTGCCGTCGAAGCCCAGCGCGGCCGAACGTCCCGCGACGCGCCGGAACCCGTCGACGTCCTTGATCTGCAGGTAGGGGCCGTCGATGGCCTGCTTGTCGTGGGCGCGGGCGGCCATCAGGATCGACATGAGGATGTGGTGGTAGGCGTCGCCGACGTCGTAACCGGGCGGCTGCTCACCCACGACCAGGGACTTCATGTTGATCGAGGCCATGAAGTCGGCCGGGCCGAAGATGATCGTCTCGACCCGCGGCGACGCGGCGGCGATCGCGTTCACGTTCGTCAGCCCGAGCGCGTTCTCGATCTGCGCCTCGATCCCGATCCTGCCGACCTCGTAGCCGAGCGTCTTCTCGATCTGGGTGAGCAGCAGGTCCAGCGCGACGACCTGCTCGGGCGTCTGCACCTTCGGCAGCATGATCGCGTCCAGGTTCGCCCCGGCGCCCTCGACCACCTCGGTGACGTCGCGGTAGGTCCACTCGGTGGTCCAGTCGTTGACCCGGACGACCCGGATCTTCTCGCCCCAGCCGCCCTCGTTGAGCGCCTCGACGATCGTCTTCCGGGCGCCCGGCTTGGCGAGGGGGGCGCAGGCGTCCTCCAGGTCCAGGAACACCTGGTCGGAGTTCAGCGTGCGCGCCTTGTCGATGAACTTCTGGCTCGACCCGGGCACTGCCAGGCAGGAACGACGGGCACGCTGCACGCGGGATCCGGGGGTGGGGCTCACAAGCTGGCTCCTCGTCGAGTTCGTCCTCGCCCGCACACCGGTGACGGTGCAGCGGGCGATCGGCTGCCCGCTGATGCTGGCACGAGCGGCCGCCGAACACCCCGCCCAGGTGATTGGTTTCTCACCCGCAGGTGGTCACGGGGGGTTACCCGCAAGTCAGTCCGGTCGAGGTCAGGATCGGTCCGGCTCGGGGGGCGGGGTCAGGGAGCCGCTCGCCACGGCGGCGACGGTGCCGCCCACCCAGGTGGTGACCGGCCGTCCACCGGCCGTGCGCACGCCCGCGTGCAGCGTCGAGCGCCGCCCCAGCTCCGCCCCCTGGGAGACGACGAACGCATGGTCGCCGTCGTCGGGCACCAGCCCGCGATCGGCCAGGAACACCCCGAGCGCGACCGCGGCGGACCCGGTCGCCGGGTCCTCCGACACCCCGGCCGCAGGCGCGAACATCCGCGCGTGCACCCGCTCGGCGGTCGCGTCGACCGCGGCGACCAGCACCCCGATCACGCCGCCGGGCAGCGCGGCGATCGCTGCGGCGTCCGGGCGCGCCCTGCCCACCGCGCCGGGGTGCACGAGCAGGATCGCGTACTCCACGCCCGCCCCGGCCAGCCCCGGTGCGGCCGCACCGTCGACGTCGTCGGGGCCCAGCCCGACCGCGGCGGCCAGCCCGGCCGCGTCGAGCTCCTCGCCGACCGACGGCGGGCCGCCCTCGACCCGGGCGCCGCTGCCGTCCACCCGGACCGGGAGCAGCCCGGCCCCGCACTCCTGGATCCGGTCACCGTGGCCGATCACGCCGTCGCGGGCCAGCACCCACGCGGTCCCCACGCTCGGGTGTCCGGCGAAGGGCAGCTCCCGGCGCGGAGTGAAGATCCGCACCCGGTAGTCGGCGCCCGCGTCGGCGTCACCGGTCGGGGGCAGCGGGAAGGCCGTCTCGGACAGGTTGAACTCCGCGGCGATCGCCTGCATCCGGGCCGTGGAGAGCGCTTCGGCGCCGTGCACGACGGCGAGCGGATTGCCCTCGTAGGGCCGGTCGGTGAAGACGTCGACGATGTCGAAGCGAAGGGGGTCCGGGCCGGGCCGGTGGGTCGGTTCGGGATGCGGCTCGCTCACGTCACGCGAGCCTAACGACGCCCCGTGTGAACACCGCCGCGGGCGCCGCCCGGCCCGCCGGGACGGGCCGCTCTAGGCTCGACGTCATGGCCTCGGCACGGGTGTTCGTCGCGCGGCTGGCCGGGCTGGCCGTGTTCGGCCCGGACGGTGAGCGGATCGGGAAGGTCCGCGACGTCGTGGTGTCGTTGCGGGTGGACAGCCATCCACCGCGGGTGCTCGGCCTGGTCGTGGACCTGTCCGCGCGCCGCAGCATCTTCGTGCCGATGCTGCGGGTCTCCGACGTCGCCCCGACGGCGGTCACGCTGGCGAGCGGCTCGGTCAACCTGCGGTCGTTCGACCAGCGCCCGAACGAGACGCTGGTGCTGGGCGAGCTGCTGAACTCGCCGGTCACGGTGCGCGACACCGGGGAGAGCGGCGTCGTGGTGGACGCCGCGATCGAACCGACCCGCACCCGGGACTGGGCGATCACCAGGGTCGCGGTGCGGTTCCGGCGGACCCGGCTGGCCCGCCGCGCCCGGGTCGACGTCCACGGCTGGGAGAACGTGTCCGGGCTCGACGTCGCGGCGGCCCAGGGGGCGGACCGGTTGATCGCGGTGTTCGACTCGATGCGCCCGGCGGACGTGGCGGCCGCCCTGTCCCGGCTGCCCGACGAGCGTCAGCACCAGGTCGTCGACGCCCTCGACGACGAGCGGCTCGCCGACGTGTTCGAGGAGCTGTCCGAGTCCGACCAGCGCGAGCTGCTGGCCTACCTGGGCGACGACCGGGCCGCCGACGTGCTGGAGGCGATGAGCCCCGACGACGCCGCCGACCTGCTCGGAGAGCTGTCCGACGACGAGGCGGGCAGGTTGCTGGGGCTGATGGAGCCCGGCGAGTCCGAGCCGGTGCGCCGGCTGATGCGCTACGAGTGGGACACCGCGGGCGGCCTGATGACACCGGAGCCGATCACGCTCGGCCCGGACGCGACGGTGGCCGAGGCGCTGGCCCGGGTCCGCAACCCGGAGGTGCCACCGGCACTGGCGTCGATGGTGTTCGTCGTGCGCCCGCCCACCGCCACCCCGACCGGGCGGTACCTGGGTTGCGTGCACACCCAGCAGCTGCTGCGCGCCGCTCCGTTCGAGCTGGTCGCCGGCATGGTGGACACCGAGCTCTCCCAGATCGGCCCGGAGACCGGGCTGGGCGGGGTGACCCGCTGGTTCGCCACCTACAACCTGGTCGCCGGGCCGGTCGTCGACGCGCAGAACCACCTGCTCGGCGCGGTCACCGTGGACGACGTGCTGGACCACCTGCTCCCGCAGGGCTGGCGGGACCGCGACCTCGGGCCGGCCGAGGTCGGCCGCGGATCGGCGAACGGACGACCGGAGGTGCGGCATGCCTGAGATCACCACCGGGCGGCGGCTGGACCAGCCCCGGGTCGGCCGCAGGCGGTTCGAGGTCGATCCCGACGGCTTCGCCCGGCTCTCCGAGCGGGTCGCCCGGTTCCTCGGGACCGGCCGGTTCCTGGCCATCCAGACCGTGGTCGTCGTCGTGTGGATCGCGCTGAACCTGATCGCCTGGCAGATCCGCTGGGACCCGTACCCGTTCATCCTGCTCAACCTGGCGTTCTCCACCCAGGCCGCGTACGCGGCACCGCTGATCCTGCTGGCCCAGAACCGGCAGGACGACCGGGACCGGATCGCGCTGGACGAGGACCGCCGCCGGGCCGAGCGGACCAAGGCCGACACCGAGTTCCTGGCCAGGGAACTGGCGGCGTTGCGGCTCGCGGTCGGCGAGACGGCCAGCCGCGACTACCTGCGCGGGGAGCTGGAGAAGCTGTCCGGGCAGATCGAGGACGCCGTGCATCAGGCCGCTGCGGGCACCGGCCCTGCCCTCCGGCAGGAGGACCGCAGGCGGGGCCGCAGACGGGACTGAGCGCGACCGGTCAGCTCCGCTCCGGGATCAGCTTGCGAGCGACCCGCTGCAGATCAGCGAGATCCCGGGCGTCCAACCGGCCGGCGAAGTGCTCGCGGACCCCGCGCATGTGGGTGATCGCGGCGATCCGGAGCCGCTCGTAGCCGGCGTCGGTCATCCGGGCGGTGATCCCCCGCCCGTCACCGGACGCCCTGGCCCGCTCGACCAGGCCGGCCTTCTCCAAGCGGTCCACCAGCCGGGTCACCCCGGACCGGGACAGCAGCACCGCGTCGGCCAGTTCGGTCATCCGCAGCCGGTGGTCCGGCGCCTCGGACAGCTGGACCAGCACGTCGTAGGCGGCCAGTGACAACCGCTGTTCGGACTCGAGCTCGGTCTCCAGCCGCTTGGTGATCCCGGAGTGGGCCCGCAGGAAGCTGCGCCACGACTCCAGCTCGGCACGCGTCGGGACAACCCGCCGCCGCCCCGGGTTCCCGCGCCCCGCGGCGCCGCCGACCGTCTCGTCCATCACCGAGATGCTAGGAGACGAGCGAGACGCTCCGGACACCCACGTAGCATGGGTGTGTCGCGAGAGGAAAGAGGTCGTTGAAGCTCATGTCCGTCACCGGCAGCACCAGCACCGTCTCCGAGGCCGTGCGCGCCGCCCTGGGGACCGTCGAGGACCCGGAGATCCACAAGCCGATCACCGAGTTGGGGATGGTCAAGAGCGTCGACGTCGCCGCCGACGGCACGGCCCGGGTCGGGGTCTACCTGACCGTCGCCGGCTGCCCGATGCGGGAGACGATCACCTCGCGGGTCACCGAGGCCGTCACGAAGGTCCCCGGCGTCGAGCGGGTCGAGGTCGAGCTCGACGTGATGAGCGACGAGCAGCGCAGCGAGCTGCGCCGCTCGCTGCGCGGCGACTCCGACGAGCCGGTCATCCCGTTCGCCCAGCCCGGGTCGCTGACCCGGGTCTACTGCGTGGCGTCCGGCAAGGGCGGCGTCGGCAAGTCCTCGGTCACGGTCAACCTGGCGGCGGCGATGGCCCGCCGCGGCCTGAAGGTCGGCGTGGTGGACGCCGACATCTACGGCCACTCGGTACCGCGCATGATCGGGGCCGACGACCGGCCGACCAAGGTCGACAACATGATCATGCCGCCGCAGTCGCACGGTGTGAAGGTCATCTCGATCGGCATGTTCACCGACGGGAACACCCCGGTCGTGTGGCGCGGCCCGATGCTGCACCGGGCGCTGCAGCAGTTCCTGGCCGACGTGTTCTGGGGCGACCTGGACGTGCTGCTCCTGGACCTCCCGCCGGGCACCGGTGACGTCGCGATCTCGACCGCGCAGCTGGTCCCGAACGCGGAGCTGCTGGTCGTCACCACGCCGCAGCAGGCGGCCGCCGAGGTGGCCGAGCGGGCGGGGGCGATCTCCACGCAGACCCGGCAGCGGCTCGCCGGGGTCGTGGAGAACATGTCCTGGATGGAGATGCCCGACGGTTCGCGCGCCGAGATCTTCGGCTCCGGCGGCGGGCAGACCGTCGCCGACTCGCTGAGCCGCATCGTCGGCGCCACGGTTCCGCTGCTCGGCCAGATCCCGCTGGAGGTCGCGCTGCGCGAGGGCGGCGACGCCGGTACCCCGATCGTCCTGGGCAAGCCGGAGTCGGCGGCCGCGCAGGCCCTCGACGGGGTCGCGAAGCAGCTGGTGGTGAAGTCGCGCGGCCTGGCCGGGATGAGCCTGAACATCACCCCGGCCGGTCGCTGACCGGTTCGCCCACTCGCGGGACGAGCGGCTCCGCCCACCGGATCCGGTGGGCGGGCCGTTCGCGTGTCCGTGCTCAGGAGAGCGCGTCGGTCAGCGCCTTGGTCCACAGGGCCAGGCCCTCGTCGATCTGGTCGGCGGTGACGACCAGCGGCGGGATCATGCGCACGACGTTGCCGTGCAGCCCGCAGGTCAGCAGCAGCAACCCGTGTCCGGCCGCTGCGGCGTGCACCGTCGCGGCGGTCGCACCGTCCGGCCTGCCCTGTGCGTCCACGAACTCGATGCCGACCATGAGGCCACGGCCGCGGACGTCGCCGATCGCGGCGATGCCCTGTGCCGCGTCCCGGACGCCGGCGAGGAGCCGCTCACCCTGCTCCCGGGCGTTCTCCACCAGGTTCTCGCCGAGCACCACGTCGAGGGTGGCCAGCGCGGCGGCACAGGCGACGGCGTTGCCACCGTAGGTCCCGCCCTGCGAACCCGGCCACGCCTTCTCCATGATCGCCTTCGGTGCGGCGATGGCCGACAGCGGGAACCCCGACGCCAGTCCCTTGGCGGTGACGATGATGTCCGGGACGACGCCGTCGGCGTGCTGGTGGCCCCAGAACCTGCCGGTGCGGCCGAACCCGGTCTGCACCTCGTCGGCGATCAGCAGGACGCCGTGCCGGTCGGCCCGCTCGCGCAGGCCCTGCAGGAACGCGGCCGGGGTCGGCACGTAACCGCCCTCGCCGAGCACCGGCTCGACGATGAACGCCGCGACGTCGGAGGCCGGGGCGGTGCTCGCCAGCTGCCGGTCGAGCTCGCCGAGCGCGAACGCGACCGCCTGCTCCTCGGTCCAGCCGTGCCGGTAGGCGTAGGGGAACGGCGCGAACGCGACGCCGCCCATCAGCGGGCCGATCCCGGCCCGGATCTTGGCGCCGGACGTGGTGAGCGCCGCCGCACCCATCGTCCGGCCGTGGAACCCGCCGTCGAAGGCGACGACGATCTGCCGGCCGGTGGCCTGGCGGGCCAGCCGCACCGACGCCTCGACGGCCTCCGATCCGGAGTTGGAGAAGAAGACCGAGTCGATCCCCTCCGGCAGCACGTCGCCGAGCCGCTCGGCCAGCTTCAGCAGCGGCTGGTGCATGACGGTCGTGTACTGGCCGTGGATCAGCGTCGCGACCTGGTCCTGCGCGGCCTTCACCACCGCCGGGTGGCAGTGTCCGGTCGAGGTGACGCCGATGCCTGCGGTGAAGTCCAGGTGGCGTCGCCCGTCGGTGTCGAACAGATAGACGCCCTCACCCCGGGCGGCCTGGACCGGGGTGGCCTGCTTCAGCAGCGGGGACAGCTGTGCCATGGGTTCGCAACTCCTGATGCGTCGAGAGTCGAGCGTCCGGCTCCGGGGTCGACCGGAGGCACCGATCGACGGTTGTCGAGTTGTCGACAATCTCAGGGAATCATGCGCGGGCGGCTCGGGCAAGGGGCGACCACCGTCGGCGGGCGTGCTCAGGACAGGAGCGCGGCCACGACCAGCAGCACCGGTACCGCCGCGACGGTCGTCGCCAGGGCGGTGTCCCGGGCCAGGGTGACGCCGCGCTCGTAGCGCACCGCGTAGCCGAAGACGTTCTGAGCGGTCGGCAGCGCGGCGAGCACGACGGCGGCCAGCAGGGCCGGGCCGCTCAGTCCGAGCACGCCCGCCGCGAACGCCCACGCCATCACCGGATGCACCACGTTCTTGATCAGCACAGCGGTCCACACCGAGGGTGCGGTCTCCCCCGTGCCGGGGCGGCGGGCGCCGCGCAGGGACAGGCCGAAGGCCAGCAGCATCGCCGGGACCGCGAGCGCCGCGAGCAGCTCCACCGGCGCCGTCACCGGCTCCGGGAGCCGTACTCCGGTGGCGGAGACCGTCAGACCCGCGGCGGTGGCGATCGCGATCGGGTTGCGCAGGGGAGCGCCGACGACCCGGAGCAGGCCGGGCCGCTCCCCCCTGCCGTCACCCGGCACGACGTCGAGCAGTGTCGTGAACAGCGGGGTCAGCACCGCCAACTGGAACAGCAGCACCGGGGCGACGGCTGCGGCGTCGCCGAGCACGTAGGTCGCGATCGGGATACCGAGGTTGCCCGCGTTGACGTAACCCGACGCCATCGCCCCCACGACGATCTCGCCCGCCGGACGACGCCGCAGCAGTGCCACCGGCACGAAGAGCAGGCAGGCCAGCGAACTGGTCACCGCCGTCACCGCGAGGCCGTGGGAGAGGACCGCGCCGATGTCGGCCCGGGCCAGCGTGATGAACAGCAGCGCAGGCGCCCCGACGAAGAACGCCGTGCGGGCCAGCACCCGGGCGCCCTGCTCGCCGAGCAGCTCGTAGCGCCCGAGGACGTACCCGACACCGACGACCACGCCGATGACCAGGAACCCCTCGAGCACACCTGTCACGTGCCGTTACTTTACTTGCGGCAACGATCCCGTGGCATGCACAGCGCGCGGGCTCACATGCGCACCACGGCGATCACGCCGCGCCGGGCATCGCTGCGAGGATCCGCGCGACCGCCTCGTCCATGTGTGCGGCCAGCCGGTCGAGCAACAGCTCGGTACGTCCGTCGCGCAGCGCGTCCCGGAGCAGCTCGTGCTCGGCGAGCAGTTCGGGCGCCGGTGGCGCGGTCTGCTGGAAGGCGGCGAGACACATCCGGGTCTCCACCAGGAGCCCGTCGGTCATCCGGCGCAGCCGCGGGCTGCCGGACGCCGCCACCAGCGCGGCGTGGAAGTCGTGATCGGCGTCGGCCAGCGCGACCGCGTCCCCCGCCGCGGCGGCGGCCCGCATCGCGCCCAGCGGGATCTCCAGTGCGACCGCCGCGGCGGCCCGGTCACCCGCCAGCACCTGCAGTGCTGCCGCGCGCTCCACGGCGGTGCGGGCCAGGTAGACGTCGCGGACGTCGTCCGGGCCGAGTTCGCGCACGAACAGCCCGCGATGCCGCTCGCTGCGCAGCAGACCCTCGGCGACCAGGCGCTGCATCGCCTCCCGGAGCGGGCCGCGACTCACCCCGAGCCGGCCGGCCAGGTCCACCTCGCCGAGCTGGGCCCCCGGCGCGAACGTGCCGCGCATGATCGCGGTGCGGATCCGGTCCGCGACGATCTCCGCGGTGGATCGCCTGCTCACCGGCTCCAGGTCCGAGACCTCTGTGCTCACCGCGTCACCCCTTCCGGAACAACGTCCCCAGGCCGGGGCGGACGATGTCGGCGTCGGCCAGCCGCAACCCCTGCCAGATGCTGACCTGGTTGGCCGTCAGCACCGGCTTCCCGACCCGGGCGTCGAGCGCGTCCAGCAGCTCGACGGTGTGCAGTGCGGTGTCGGGCAGCAGCACCGCGTCGGCCGCCGGGGCGTCGGCGGAGACCGCCTCGGCGAAGTCCAGCACGGTCTGCGCGGGCAGGGTCCCGACCTCGGCGGCGGTGATGATGTCGCGCGCCGAGACCGTCAGCACCGTGATGCCGTGGTGGCCCAGGAAGGCGACGAACGCGTCCGCCACGTCCTGCGGGTAGGTCGCACCGAGCGCCACGGTCGAGACGTCGAGCCGCCGGCAGGCGTCCACGAACGCGAACGACGTGCTCGACGCCGGCACCCCGGCGACCTCCTGCAGCGCCGCGACCTGGCGCGCGGCGCCCTCGGGACCGAAGATGAAACTGCCCGACGTGCACGCCCAGACGATCGCGTCCAGCGGACCCGCCTCGGCCGCGACCCGGCGGGCGCCGTCGGCCAGGACGTCGTCACCGCCGATGTCCAGCAGGGCGTCCGCCCGGTGGGCGTCGACCTTCATCTCGGTGTGCACCAGCGGGAGCAGGCTGCCGTCCTGCAGCCGCTTCTCGGCGCGCGGGTAGTCGTCCTCGGCGGAGTGACCGGGGTACAGGATGCCGACCGTGCTCATGTTGTCGACAATCCTACAGATCTCCCCGGGATCGCAAGGGTCACTCGACCCGCGAGTAGACGAGCCGCTCCCCCACGCTGCCGGAGCGCCACACGTCGTGGCAGGCCGTGGCCATCGCGTCGAGCCCGTCCACGATCGAGGCGAACACGTTGCCCGGAACCCAGCCGACGTCGCCGTTGAGCAGCAGGTTGTTCCGGCCGTAGAAGATCGCGAGATCGATGCCGCCCGCCTCGGCGTCGATGCCCTGGTCGGCCTTGAACGACGTGTCGAGCATGCCGCCGTGGAAGTCGAAGTAGCACACGTCACCGGGAATCGGGGTCACCGTCGGGTTCTCCTGGCCGATCCGCGGGCCGAACCGGGGGACGATCGTGTAGACCTCGTTGCGGGCGTACTTGGCGTGCTGCGCGTCCCCGCCCACCGGACCGTCGGCGAGCACCTCCCAGACGGCCGCCGACGTCCGCGGCGCCTCGGCCTCCAGCAACCGGGCGGTACAGGCGACGCCGCGCTGGGCGAGCTCGATCCTGATCAGTTTGCTCACGGTTCCCCCAGGAACGGTCGTGGGTGCGGGGAGACTTCCGCCGGATAGGCGGATTGTTGACAATCCTAGGTGCGCTTCCTAGCGTGTCAACGCCGCCCGACCTCACCACCGACAGGATCGTTCATTGCCGGTTTCCGCTGGTCAGGACCCCATCACCATTGCCGTGCTGCACGCCGGTGAGACCCCGCCCGGGCTCGAGACCCGGGCCGGTGACGCACGTCTCCGGTTCGCCGCGGACGCCCAGGAGCTCGCCGCCGCCCTCCCCGGCAGCGACGTGCTGCTGACCTGGGACTTCACCTCCGACGCCGTCAGGCAGGTGTGGCACGACGACCTCGCGCGGTCGCTGCGCTGGGTGCACACCGCCAGCGCCGGCGTCGACCGGGTCGCGTTCCCCGAGCTGCTCGCGACCCCGCTGACCCTCACCAACTCGCGCGGCGTCTTCGACCGGCCGATCGCCGAGTTCGTGCTCGGGGCCGTGCTCGCGTTCGCGAAGGACACCGCCCGCTCGCTCGCCCTGCAGCGGGAACGGACATGGCACCACCGGGAGACCGAGACGATCGCGGGCCGGGTCGCCACCGTCGTCGGCAGCGGCCCGATCGGGCGCGCGATCGCGCAGCTGCTGGGCGCCGCCGGGCTCGACGTGCGGCTCGTCGGCAGGCGGGCGGCCGAGGGCGTGCACGCCTTCGACGAGCTGCCGGGCCTGCTCCCCGGTTCGGACTACCTGGTGCTCGCGGCACCCCTCACCGACGCGACCCGGGGCATGCTGCACAGCGGCACGATCGCGCTCCTCCCCCAGCGGGCACGGGTGATCAACATCGGGCGGGGTCCGCTCGTCGTGCAGGACGACCTCGTCGAGGCGCTCGCGTCGGGGCGGATCGCCGGGGCGGCGCTGGACGTGTTCGAGGTCGAACCGCTGCCCGCGGACTCTCCGCTGTGGACGATGGAGAACGTGCTGATCTCCCCGCACATGTCCGGTGACGTGGTCGGGTGGAAGGACATGCTCGTCGAGCTGTTCGCGGACAACCTGGAGCGCTACCGGACGGGCCGGGAACTGCGCAACGTGGTGGACAAGGAACGTGGATACGTGAGCTCCTCCGGGGGAAGGGCGTGACGGCCGTGACTACTGCCGACCTCAGTGCGACCGAGCTGCTGGCCGGGTACCGCAGCGGCGAGATCTCCCCGGTACAGGCCACCCGGGACGCGCTCGACCGGATCGAGGCGCACGACGGCGCCGTGAATGCGTTCTGCCTCGTCGACGCCGACTCCGCGCTGGCCTCGGCGAAGGACTCCGAGGCCCGCTGGCAGGCCGGCGAGCCGATCGGTCCGCTCGACGGCGTCCCCACCTCGATCAAGGACATGCTGCTCACCGTCGGCTGGCCCACCCGGCGCGGCTCCACCACGACCCCGTCCGAGGGACCGTTCGAGGTGGACGGCCCGCCGGTGGCCAGGGTCCGCGAGGCCGGGGCGGTGCTGCTCGGCAAGAACACCACCCCCGAGCTGGCCTGGAAGGGCGTCACCGACTCGCCGCTGACCGGTGTCACCACGAACCCGTGGGACCCGTCGCTCACCGCGGGCGGCTCGTCCGGCGGCAGCGCCTCGGCCGTCGGGCTCAGGATGGGCCCGCTGTCGTTGGGCACCGACGCCGGTGGCTCCGTGCGCATCCCGGCCGCCTTCACCGGGACCGTCGCGCACAAGCCGACCTACGGCCGGATCGCGCACTACCCCGGTTCCGCGTTCGGCACGCTGGCCAACGTCGGCCCGATGACCCGCACCGTCGCCGACGCGGCGCTGCTGTTCGACGTCGTGGCCCGGCCCGACACCCGCGACCCGTGGGTGCTCGACGTCCCCCGTGAATCCGCCGTCGACCGACTCGCCGGAGGAGCACAGGGGCTGCGGATCGCGTACTCCGCGACCCTCGGGTTCGCCACCGTCGATCCCGAGGTCGCCGCGCTGGTCGCCGCGGCGGTCGAGGTCTTCAGCTCGCTCGGTGCGACCGTGCAGAGCGCCGATCCCGGTTTCGCCGACCCGATCGAGCCCTTCCACACCCTGTGGTTCGCCGCGGCGGCGAAGTCGCTCGAGCCGATCGACGCCCGGGCCCGCGCCCGCATGGACCCGGCGCTGGTCGAGATCGCCGAGCAGGGCGCATCGATCCCGGCGCTCGACTACCTCGGCGCGATGGCCGTCCGCAACGAGCTGGGCACGCTGATGGGCGCTTTCCACGACGAGTACGACCTGCTGCTCACACCGACGCTGCCGATCACCGCGTTCGAGGGCGGCCGGGAGGTGCCGCAGGGCTGGCCGAACCCGCGCTGGACGTCGTGGACGCCGTTCACCTACCCGTTCAACATGACCCAGCAGCCGGCGGCCAGCGTGCCGTGCGGGTTCACCTCGGCCGGGCTGCCGGTCGGGCTGCAGGTCGTCGGGCCGCGGCACGCCGACGCCACGGTGCTCGCCGCCGCGCACGCCTACCAGCAGGCGACCGAGCACCACCTGCGGCGACCGCCGCTGCTGGGCTGAGGCCCCTCGCCGGTGCGTGGGCCTCCGGGCCCGCGCACCGCTGCTAGGTGGCGTCCGGATCGACGGGGGGACGCTCGCCGGCGGCGAGCGGCTGCCGGGCGGGCGTGGCGGGAGCGGTGATCCCGTTCGCCACGGCCTCGTCGGGTGCGGCGGGCGAGGTCGTGGCGCCGGCCGCCGCGGTGCTGCTCGCCGCGGCCGCGGCGATCCCGCCGGCGGCGTTCGCGGTGCGGGAGCCCGGGCCGTGTCCGTTGCGCTTCACCGGTTCGTCGTCGGAGAACAGGCTGCGGGTGATCGCGGTACGCGGGTTGAACGACCGCAGGCTGCGCAGGTCGTTGAGCGGCTGCTGGATCTTGTCGAACTCCGGGCCGAGCTCACGCTTCAGATGGTCCTGGGCGCCGGTCGCGTACTCCTTGACCTTGCGCACGGCGCTGCCCAGCCAGCGGGCAGCCTCGGGGAGCCGCTCCGGGCCGAGGATGAACAGCCCCGCGACCACCAGGATGAGGATCTCCCACATGCCGATGTTCTCGAACACCTCACCAGGGTACGGACAACGGCCCGGAACCAGGATATGCAGGCCGGTGATCCGGCCGGGGCTCAGCGCTGCCCCAGCGTGACCGTCACCGTGAGCGGCCTGCCCTGACGCACCAGCTCGATCGGCACCTGGTCGCCCGGCACGTGCTCCCGCACCGCGACGACGAGCTCGTCGGCGCCGGCGATCGCACGACCCCCCACCCGCACGACGACGTCCCCCTCGAGCAGTCCCGCCGCCGCCGCCGGCCCGCCCGCGGCGACGTTCTGGACCTGGGCGCCGTCGGTGGCTCCGTCGGTCACCGAGCGCGCGTTCACCCCGAGATCGGCGTGCGCGACCCGGCCGGTGCGGATCAGCTCCTCGGCGATCGTCCGGGCGTCGTCGATCGGGACCGCGAACCCCAGCCCGATCGACCCGCCCTGTCCGCCCACCTCGGCCCCTGCGCTGCGGATCGCGGTGTTGATCCCGACCACGGCTCCGGTCGCGTCGACCAGCGGGCCGCCCGAGTTGCCCGGGTTGATCGCGGCGTCGGTCTGCACGGCGTCGATCACCGCGTCCCCCGCGCTGCCCTCCGGGTCCAGCCGCAGCGGCCGGTCCACGGCCGACACGATGCCGGTGGTCACCGTGCCCGCCAGCCCGAACGGCGAGCCGATCGCGATCACCGCGTCACCGACCGCGAGCTCGGACGAGCGGCCGATCGCAGCCACCGTGGGGTTCTCCACCGGAACCTTCAGCACCGCCAGGTCGGTCATCGGATCGGTACCCACGACGACCGCCGGGACCCGCGACCCGTCGGAGAAGACCGCCTCCACCGAGCCCTCACCGGGCCCGGTGGCCGGGGCGACGACATGGTCGTTGGTGAGCACGTAGCCCTCCGGGTCGATCACCACGCCGGAGCCGTTGCCCGCCTGGTTCCCGACCGTCACCTCCAGCGAGACCACCGACGGCAGGACCCGGGCCGCCACGTCCGGGACCGAGCCGGGTGGGCGTTCCTTCGCCTCCTCGGCCGTGGCGAGCACCGCGCCGGGGCTGGTCAGAGCACTCGCGCCGGAGGCCGCCCAGTGCCCGGTGAGGCCGCCGATCGCGCCGATGCCCAGTGCCAGCACCCCCAACAGCGCCAGCGCCCGCGGCTGGACCCGATCACCGAACAACACCTCGCGCACGCTCAGCCGGGGCCCGGCCGGGAGGTCCGGGGCGGGCGCGGGACCGGCGTCGCCGTGCGGGGACGCGGCGACCACCGGCGTGCCCGGGTTCCGCCACGGGTCCTCGGCGGATCCGCCCGGCCAGAAGGCGTCGCCGCCGTGCTCGCCCCGGCCGTTGCTGTGCCCACCGGCATCCTGCGCCGGTGGACGCTGCAGACCGCCGTCACCGCCGGCGGGGCGGCCGAACGCGCGGGCGACCGCGGCGGTGGGCGGGGGCGCCACCGGGACCGAACCGTTCGAGGTGGTGCGTGGGCGCGGCCCGAACGACGAGACGACGCCGGCCGGCCGGCCGAACGCCGCACGGTCCACCGGGTCCGGGGCCGGACGCTCCAACGGCCTCGGCGCCAGCCGGGGCGGGGCCGTGCCGTCACCGATCGGTGTCCCGGGGCCACCGGACGGACCGGGGTCCGGGGTATCGCTCATCGGCGGTCCATCACGGTCGGCACCGGCCCAGCCTGCCGGTCAGCCGGTGAAGTTACTGTTTCGGGTCCCTGCGCTCAGCCGGACGGGGGCAGACCCACGTTCCGCAGCGGCGCCGCGGGCTCCGGGGCCTGCGCGCCACCGGTCGCCTCCGACACCGGAGCCACCGAGGTCGAGCGCTGGCGCGGGGCCTGCGCGGGGGTCGTCGCGAACCGGGCCACCGCTGCCGCGGCCGGGCCCTGACCGCCCGGGGCCGGCGCGGGCGCCGACGTCCACGCCGCGGGGACACCGAAGGCCAGCGCACCGAGCGCGATCCCCGACACGGCGGCACCGGTACCGAGCTTCACCCGCCGGGACCGCCTCGACCTGCGCTGCTGCCCGTCCGGCGACGCCGGGCGCAGCACCGAGACGAGCTCCCCCTCGGGGGTGAGCGACAACCCGGCGGGCGGCGGGGGCAGCTCGGTCTCCTGCGGGATCGAACGGAGCGTGCTCATCAGCGACGGGGGCAGGGTCGGTGCGTCCGCCCCGCGCAGTACGGACCGGGCCCGTCGTTGCCCGGCGACCTCGGCCGCGCAGTCCGCGCACCGCTCGAGGTGACGGGTGGCCCGCTCGTGCGGGCCGGAGGCCAGCTCGTCGTCGACGTAGGCGACGACCGCCTCCAGCGTCAGATGGGCCTCCCCCCAATCCGGGGGGACGACCTGGAAACGCGGTCGATCGGTCACGGCACCAACTCTGCCACCGGGCCACGGTCAGGTGCCACCGTCGGCCCCGACTCGGCACCCGCTGCGTCGGCCGCCCGGTGGCGCTCCAGCGACGCCCGCAGCGCTGTCCGCCCACGATGGATCCGGCTGCGCACGGTGCCCAGCTTCACCCCGAGGGTCGCGCCGATCTCCTCGTAGGACAGGCCTTCGACGTCACACAGGACGACCGCGACCCGGAAGTCCGGGGGCAGCTCGTCGAGGGCGGCCTGCAGGTGCGGGTCCAGGTGGTTGATGGCGAACACGGTCTCCGGCTCCGGCCCGCCTCCGGGAAGCCGCTCGGTGTCGTCGGGCAGTCCCTCCATCCGCAGCCGGGCCCGCCTGCGGACCATGTCGAGGAACAGGTTCGTCGTGATGCGGTGCAGCCACCCCTCGAAGGTCCCCGGCTTGTAGGAGGCCAGCGAGCGGAACACCCGGATGAAGGTCTCCTGGGTGAGGTCCTCGGCGTCGTGCTGGTTGCCGGACAGGCGGTACGCGAGACGGTAGACGCGGTCGGCGTGCTCCCGGACGACCTCGTCCCAGCTGGGCGGGGTCCAGTCGGCACCCTCGCCGGGGCGGGTGCCGTCGGCGGCGTCCCTGACCGGGGCGTCGTCATGGTCGCGAGGAGCGGGCATCGGGGTGGGGCACCTCCGGTGTGGCGCGGTCGGCCGGCGATCCGTCCGGGTCCGTGCGACGGGTGCGTGCGACCAGCGCGGTGTCGTTCGTTGCGATACAGAGTGCCCTCGCCCGATGAGGAGGATGTGAAACCCGTCTGAGAGAAGTCTGTGAAATATCGCCGGGGAACTCACCGATAATCTTGCGCCATGAGCACACCCGCGGGCGCGACCGCGTACGCCGAGGGCTACCTCGCCGAGGACGAGGCGCTCGGCTCGGCGCGTTCGCTCGGCACCGCCGCCCGGGCTCACCCGATCAGCCCGGCCGGAGGTGCGGCGCTGTCCGTGCTGGCCGCGACGATCTCCGCGCGGGCCGTCGTCGAGATCGGCACCGGCGCCGGGGTCAGCGGCCTGTACCTGCTGCGTGGCATGGCCGGTGACGGCGTGCTGACCACCATCGACGTCGACCCGGAGCTGCAGCGCTCGGCGCGTCGCGCGTTCCTGGGCGCCGGTTACGGGCCGGGCCGGCTGCGGTTGATCAACGGGATGGCCCTGGACGTGCTCCCGCGGCTCACCGACGGCGGGTACGACCTGGTCGTCGCCGACGCCGTGCCCGCCGAGTACCCGGGTTACCTGGCCGAGGCGATCCGGTTGCTGCGGCCGGGCGGCGTGCTCGTCCTGGAGGGCGTGCTCGACGGCGGCCGGGTCGCCGGCGACGGCAGCGCGGACGGACCCGGCACGGCCGCACTGCGTGAGACGGCCGGGCTGGTCCGCGACGACGAGCGATTGCTCTCGGCGCTGCTGCCGGTCGCCGACGGGATGCTGTGCGCGGTGCGGCGCTGAGCCGACCCGGGCCGGCGGGACCTACTGGGCGGTGACGCCCTTGCCGAGCACGACCACCCCACCGTTGGAGACCGTGTAGCGGCTGCGGTCGAGGTTCAGGTCGACGCCGATCAGCGCACCGTCGGGCACGACCACGTTCTTGTCCAGGATCGCCCGGCGCACCACCGCTCCGCGACCGATCCGGGCTCCCGGCAGCACCACCGAGTCCGAGACCTCGGCACCACCCTGGACGCTGACGTTCGGGCTGATCACCGATCGGCGGACGATCGCACCGGAGATGATCGTCCCGGCACCGACCACCGAGTCCTGGGCGATCCCGCCCTCGACGAACTTCGCGGGCGGCAACGCCGGCGTCGCGGTCCGGATCGGCCAGCGCGCGTTGTACAGGTTGAAGATCGGGTGCACCGAGACGAGGTCGGTGTGCGCGTCGTAGTAGGCGTCGATGGTGCCGACGTCGCGCCAGTAGCCGGCGTCCCGCTCGGTCGCACCCGGGACGATGTTGTCGGCGAAGTCGTAGACGTTCGCCTCGCCGCGCTCGACCAGCGCCGGGATGATGTCGCCGCCCATGTCGTGGTCGGAGTCCGCGTTCGAGGCGTCGGCCCGCAGCGCGTCCAGCAGGGCCTGGGTGGTGAAGACGTAGTTGCCCATCGAGGCGAACGTCACGTCCGGGTCGTCGGGCACGTGCGGCGGGTCGGAGGGCTTCTCGACGAACTCGGTGATCCGGCCGGTCTCGTCGGAGGCGATGCACCCGAACGCCTTCGCCTCGGCCCGCGGCACCCGGATCCCGGCGACCGTGACCCCGGCGCCGGACTCGGCGTGCTCGGCGATCATCTGGGCCGGGTCCATCCGGTAGACGTGGTCCGCGCCGAACACCGCGATGTACTCGGGCTCGTCGTCGTAGACGAGATTGAGGCTCTGGAAGATGGCGTCGGCGCTGCCGGTGTACCAGCGGCGGCCGAGCCGCTGCTGGGCCGGGACGGTGGTGATGTACTGGTCGAGGACGCTGGACAGCCGCCAGGTCGTCGAGATGTGCCGGTCCAGCGAGTGCGACTTGTACTGGGTCAGCACGCACAGCCGGTCCATGCCGCCGTTGACCAGGTTCGACAGCACGAAGTCGATCAGCCGGTAGTTGCCGCCGAACGGGACGGCCGGCTTCGCGCGGTCCGCCGTGAGCGGCCACAGACGCTTGCCCTCGCCACCCGCCAGCACGATTCCCAAGACCCTGCCGGGCAGCCGTCCGGACGACGTCGGTCGCATGGGGTGAACCCTAGTGCCCGCACCGTGAAGGGGCCATACGTCCGCGGCACGCCGGACCACGTCCCGCGAGGTCGCCCGCCCCGCTCCCGATCACTGCTCGCGGCGCCCCGCCCCGATCCCGTACGGTCAGCCGCCGTGCGCGTCGGCATCCTCACCCGTGAGTACCCCCCCGCCGTCTACGGCGGCGCCGGGGTCCATGTCGGACATCTCGTCCCCGCCCTGCGGCAGCTCGTCGACGTCGACGTGCACTGCTTCGCCGAACCGGGCAGCGACGCACCGGCCGACGCCCGCACCCACTCGGCGCCACCGTTGCCGGACGGGGCGAACGCGGCACTGTCCACACTCGGTGTGGACCTGTCCATGGCGGCCGAGGTGGAGCGCTGCGACATCCTGCACTCGCACACCTGGTACGCGAACATGGCCGGTCACCTCGGTGGGCTGCTGCACGGTCGCCCGCACGTGGTCACCGCGCACTCGCTGGAACCGCTGCGGCCCTGGAAGGCCGAGCAGCTCGGTGGCGGGTACCGGCTGTCGTCCTGGGTGGAGCGGACCGCCTACGAGGCCGCGGACGCGGTCATCGCCGTCTCGCACGGCATGCGCCGCGACGTGCTGGCCGCCTACCCGTCGATCGACCCGGAGCTGGTGCACGTGGTGCACAACGGGATCGACACCGGCTTCTACCGGCCCGACCCGGCTCGCGACGCACTCGTCGAGAACGGGGTGGACCCGGACCGGCCGAGCGTGGTGTTCGTCGGACGGATCACCCGGCAGAAGGGGCTCGGGCATCTTCTCGCCGCGGCCCACCGCATCGACCCGGCCGCCCAGGTCGTGCTGTGCGCGGGCGCGCCGGACACGCCGGAGATCGCGGCCGAGACCGAGCGGGCGGTGGCCGAACTCTCGCAGTCGCGCGGCGGCGTGGTGTGGATCCAGCGGATGCTGCGAACCACCGAGGTCCGCCAGCTGCTGTCCGCGGCGACCGTGTTCGTCTGCCCCTCGGTGTACGAGCCGCTCGGGATCGTCAACCTGGAGGCGATGGCCTGCGGGACCGCCGTGGTCGCCTCCGACGTCGGAGGCATCCCGGAGGTCGTCGCGGACGGCGAGACCGGGCTGCTGGTGCACTACGACGCTGCCGACACCGGCGCCTTCGAGACCGCGATCGCGGACCGCGTGAACGAACTCGTCGCGGACCCGGATCGGGCGGCGCGGCTGGGAGAGCGTGGGCGGGAGCGCGCGGCCGGCGAGTTCGCCTGGGCCGAGATGGCCCGGCGGACGCTGGCGGTCTACGAGAGCGTGGTGTGACGACGGGTGGCGGCTCCGGCTGTCGGGACCGGGTCTCGGGGCCGCCACCCGGGATGCTCAGCCGACGGTCGCCTTCAGCGCCTCACTGAGGTCCGCCGCCTCGTCGGGGGTCATCTCGACCACCAGGCGGCCACCGCCCTCGAGCGGGACGCGCATCACGATGCCCCGGCCCTCCTTGGTCACTTCCAGGGGCCCGTCGCCGGTGCGGGGCTTCATCGCGGCCATTCGTCCGTCCTCCGTCATGGTCCACACACACTGTCGTCCCGCATGGACGCGCTCGGGGCACGCGCCGCGGCGGGAACACCATTGTCGCTCATCGCCGGTGCCGGGGTGCAACCGAGGCGATCACGACGCGGCGACGGTGTTCCGGGAGCCGATCCGGCATCGACGCAGCGCAACGGCCCGGCGACGCTCCGCTGCGCTCATCCGGGGGGCGGGGAGGGGGCGGTGCCGTCGCCGCCGGCCCGCCAGCAGTACGCCACGTGGTCGTCGACCAGGCCGGTCGCCTGCATGAGTGCGTAACAGGTGGTCGGGCCGACGAACCGGAACCCGCGCTTCTTCAGCGCCCGCGACAGCGCGGTGGACTCCGGGGTGCTCGCCGGCACGTCGGCGAGGGTCGCGGGCCGGGTGCGGGTGGCCGGGTCCGGCGCGAACGAGGCGAGGAACCCGCCCAGGTCCTCGCCGGCGGCGGCCAGTTCGAGCACCGCGCGGGCGTTCGACACCGTGGCCTCGATCTTCTGCCGGTTGCGCACGATCCGGGCGTCGGTGAGCAGCCGGGCCACGTCGCCGTCGTCGAAGCGGGCGACCCGTTCCGGGTCGAACCCCTCGAAGACCTCACGGAACGCCGGACGCTTGCGCAGGATGACGATCCAGGACAGGCCGGACTGGAAGCCCTCCAGCACCATCCGTTCGAACCAGGCGGCGGTGCCGTGCACCGGGCGGCCCCACTCGTCGTCGTGGTAGGCGACGTAGTCCGGCGCCGACAACGCCCAGTCGCAGCGGCCGCGGCCGTCCGGCGCGGTCACCGGCCCGCCCGGTAACGGTCCTCGGTGCGCTCGGCCATCGTGCGCAGCGACCGGGCGACGCCGGCCCGCAGGGCCGGTCGCACCACCGGCCAGCCGGCCCTGCCGAGCGCACCCAGGGGGAGGTCGAGCGACTCCGTCCAGAGGAACCGGCTCCGGCGGGGCCCGAGTTCCTCGACGGCGAACACCCCGTCGCCGCGGATCAGCGTTCCGGTGTGGGTCACCACGATCCGGCGCAGGCCCCGCCCACCGGGGGGCGGCTCCGTCCACTCGGTGACACGCATCGTGTCGGCGACGGCCAGCGGACCGAACCCGGTCACCGCGCGCAGCTCGGTGCCGACCGAGCGGCCGTCGCCGGCGACGACCTCGACGGTGGTCGCGAGCATCCAGTCGGACTGGCCCTCGAGGTCGGAGACGACCTCCCAGAGCAGCTCCGCCGGGACGTTCACGTCGACGGTGACGGTGAGCTCCGCCGCTCTGCCCTGCTCACCGTTCCGGCCGGTGTCCGTCATCCGGACCCTCCTCGGCGCGCATCCGCGCGATCGTCGCCTCCAGCCGGACGACCCGCTCCACCAGCTCCTGCCGGTCGGCGCGGAGCCGGTCCAGCTCCCCGGCCAGGCGGTCCAGCGCCCAGTCGACCTCAGCCATGCGATACCCGCGAACGACCTGCTGGAACCGCAGGTCACGCACGTCGTCGCCGGACACCTCGCGGGCCGGCAATCTCGTCGGCGTCGCGTCCGGGGCGAGCGGGGCGAGCTCCTCACCACGGCCGAACACCGCCGCGGCCAGCACGAACACCACCCCCGCCACGACCGCGAGGACGAGCACGTACACCAGCGCGGTCCCCATGCCGCCATCTCATCACGAGACGGCGGCGCCGGCGGTCCGCCCCGCGCGGTTCACGCACCGCCCGGGCCGGGCCGGCTACGTGACGGGCCGGCCGCAGGCCGCGAGCGCCTCCTCGACCAGGTCGGCCTCGGACACCGCACCGGTGACCGCGGCCCGGTCCGGGCCGGCCCCGCGCACCACACGCAGCCGCTCCAGCGGGGACGACGAGGTGAACCCACCGTCGGTGAGCCCCGCGACCCAGTCGAGCAGACCGTCCCAGTGCCCACCGGGATCGAGCAGGACGACCGGTTTCCCGTGCAGCCCGAGCACGCCCGCCGACCACACCTCGAAGAGCTCCTCGCAGGTCCCGAGGCCACCGGGCAGCGCGAGGAACGCGTCCGACCGTTCCTCCATCAACTGCTTGCGTTCCCGCATGCTGCCGGTGATGAGGAGCTCGTCGCTGTCGTGGTCGGCCCACTCCCGCTCGACCATCGACCGCGGGATGATCCCGACCGTACGGCCGCCCGCCGCTCGTGCACCGGCGGCCACCGCCCCCATCATCGACGTGCGGCCGCCACCGGAGACCAGCGTCCAGCCCCGGGCCGCGATGCCGCGGCCGACGGCCGCCGCGAGATCGAGATGGCGCGCCGCCACCCCGTTCGAGCTCGCGCAGTAGACACAGACCGCGAAACCGCGTCCGTCGGACATCAGTGTGTCTCCTCCCAGGCGTGATAGGCCTCGTTGACCACGTCGACGGCGTCGTCGACGTCGTCGGTCACGTGCAGCAGGTCGAGGTCCTTCGGTGACACCTTGCCGTCGCGCATGACCGTCCTGGCGATCCAGTCGTAGAGCCCGCCCCAGTAGTCCGTGCCCAGCAGGACGACCGGGAACTTGGTGACCTTCTTGGTCTGGACCAGCACGAGGGCCTCGAACAGCTCGTCGAGGGTGCCGAACCCGCCGGGCAGGCAGACGAAGGCCTGCGAGTACTTCACGAACATCGTCTTGCGCGCGAAGAAGTACCGGAAGTTGATCCCGAGATCGACCCAGGGATTGAGGCCCTGCTCGAACGGCAGCTCGATCCCCAGGCCCACCGACAACCCGCCGGCCTCCGAGGCACCGCGGTTGGCCGCCTCCATCGCTCCCGGGCCACCGCCGGTGATCACCGCGAACCCGGCTCCCACGAGCCGCGCGCCGAGCTCGCGCCCCAGCTCGTACTCGTCCGAACCGGGAGGTGTCCGGGCCGAGCCGAACACGGTCGCGGCCCGCGGCAGCTCGGCGAGCATCCCGAAGCCCTCGACGAACTCGGCCTGGATGCGCAGCACCCGCCACGGATCGGTGTGCACCCAGTCCGCCGGGCCCCGCGAGTCGAGCAACCGTTGGTCGGTGGTGGTGGGCTCGATGCTGCGGCTGCGGCGGAGCACCACGGGGCCGCGCTGCTTCTCCGGCAGCCTCTGGGGATCGGCGTTCTCATCGGCCATGCCGAGCACGGTATTCCCGGGCGTGCGCCGCCGGTCCCCCGGATGGCTCAGGGCGCGAGGTAGCGGCGCAGTACGGCGGTGCACGCCATGATCGCCTGCTCGGCGACGTGCTCGTCCCGGGTGTGCGCGAGGTTCGGGTCGCCGGGGCCGTAGTTCACGGCCGGGATCCCCAGCGCCGCGAAGCGGGACACGTCGGTCCAGCCGTACTTCGCCCGCGGGACGGCACCGCTGGCCCGGACGAACTCGGCCGCGGCCGGCGCCGACAGCCCCGGCAGGGCACCCGCCGAGAGGTCGGTGACGACCATCGGAAAACCGTCGAACACGGTTCGGACGTGCTCGACGGCCTGATCGGTGGTCCGGTCGGGCGCGAACCGGAAGTTGACGGTGACGACGCACTCGTCGGGCACGACGTTGCCCGCGACGCCACCGGAGATCCGGACGGCCTGCAACCCCTCGCGATACCGGCAGCCGTCGATGTCGACGGCGCGGGCCTCGTAGGAGGCCAGCCGGGCAAGGATCTCACCGGCCCGGTGGATCGCGTTGTCACCGAGCCAGGACCGTGCCGAGTGCGCGCGCCGGCCGTCGGTGCGGAGCTCGGCCCGCAGCGTCCCCTGACACCCGGCCTCGAGCGCACCGTCGGTCGGCTCGCCGAGGATCGCGAGGTCCGCGTCGAGCCAGTCCCGGTGCTCCCGCTCGATCCGGCCGAGCCCGTTGCGCTCGGCCTCGATCTCCTCGCAGTCGTAGAAGACGAACGTGACGTCGTGCCGCGGTTCCCGGAGCGTGGCGGCGAGGTGGGCGAACACCGCGTCCCCGGACTTCATGTCCGAGGCCCCGCAGCCGTGCACGAACCCGCCGGAACGCCGGGACGGCACGTTGTCCGCGATCGGGACGGTGTCGATGTGGCCCGCGAGCAGCACCCGGTGCGGGCGGCCCGACCGGGTGCGGGCCAGGACCGCGTTCCCGGAGCGGAGCACCTCCAGGTGCGGTGCCTGTTCCCGCAGGGAGTGCTCCAGCAGGTCGGCGAGGTGCTCCTCGCCCCCCGAGACGCTGGCCACGTCGACCAGGGCCGCGGTCAGCGCGACCGGATCGGCGGTCAGGTCCAGGGAGGGGATCGTCCTCGTCACCACGACGACGGTACCGACCCGCGACGGCCCCCCGCTGCCCACCACGCTCGGTCCGCTCCGGACCGGTAGGTTCGGGGGCCGTGAGTACCGAGTACCGCCGCGAAGGCGCTTCCGGCACCGGCCTGGCCACCGTCACGACCGACGGCACCGTCCTCGACGTGTGGTACCCGGCCCCGGCGCTCGCCGGGACCGGGATCTCCGCTTCCGTCGACGATCTCTCCGCTCTCGTCACCTCCGACGAGCTGCGCGGGGTGCGCACCGAGGTGGTCCGGACCGAGATCGCCTCCCTGGCCGAGGCTCCCACCGACGCCGCCGACGTGTACCTTCGGTTGCACCTGCTCAGCCATCGCCTGGTCCAGCCGCACCAGGTGAACCTGGAGGGCCAGTTCGGGTTGCTGTCCAACGTCGTCTGGACCAACCACGGCCCGTGTCCGGTGGCCGGGTTCGAGCTCACCCGGGCGAAGCTGCGGGCGCGCGGGCCGGTCACCGTCACCCACGTCGACAAGTTCCCGCGGATGGTCGACTACGTGGTGCCCTCCGGTGTGCGCATCGGCGACGCCGACCGCGTCCGGCTGGGGGCGCACCTGGCCGAGGGCACGACCGTGATGCACGAGGGCTTCGTCAACTTCAACGCCGGCACGCTCGGCGCCTCGATGGTCGAGGGCCGGATCTCGGCCGGCGTCGTCGTCGGCGACGGTTCCGACCTCGGCGGTTCCGCCTCGGTCATGGGCACGCTGTCCGGAGGCGGCAAGGAGGTCATCTCGATCGGGCGGCGTTGCCTGCTGGGTGCGAACGCGGGCCTGGGGATCTCGCTCGGTGACGACTGCGTGGTCGAGGCCGGCCTCTACGTCACCGCCGGGACGAAGGTGACGCTGCCCGACGGCACGACTGCCGCCGCCCACACGTTGTCCGGGCAGGACGGGGTGTTGTTCCGTCGCAACTCGGTGACCGGCGCGGTCGAGGCACTGCCCCGGACCGGTGACGGCATCGCCCTCAACGCCGCTCTCCACGCCAACTAGGCCGTGAGCATGGACGGAGCTCCGCAGCCTCCCTCGAACCTCTACGGCGTCGCCGATCTCGGTGAGCCGGTGAAGGCCGGGCCGGGCGAGCCGGCGGTGAACCACGTCCGCGCGCTGCTCGACAAGCGGCTGCGCGCGTTGTTGCACCACGAGCCGGGCGCGCGCGAGGGGTCCGATCCCGAGGACCTGCACCAGATGCGGGTCGCCGTGCGCCGCATGCGTGCCGCGTTGAAGTCGGCCCGGCCCCTGCTCGACGGGGCCTGGGCCGACGACCTGCGGGCGGAGCTGGGCCGGCTCGGCAGGGCGCTGGGCCCGGTCCGCGATCTCGACGTGATGATCGAACGCCTGCGCGGCGCGGTGGCCACGCTGCCGCCGGTCGAGCGGGCCGCCGGTGAACGGCTGGTGGCCGTGCTCGAGGCCGACCGGGTCGGGGCGCGCGCGGAGATGCTCGACGAACTCGACGCCGACCGGCACGCCACGCTTCGCCGTCGCCTGATCGAGGCGGTGTCCGCGCCGCTCCCGGAGCCCCCCGGTGAGGTGGCCCGGCCGGCGCTGATCGACCTGGTCCGCGCCGAGACCCGCAAGCTGACCAGGGCCGTGGACCGGGCCGGGCCCAACCCGCCGGACATGACCCTGCACGATCTGCGGATCAGGACGAAGCGCTTGCGCTACACCGGTGAGCTCGTGGAGCCCGCGATGCGGAACTCGAGGGGCAAGCGGACCCCGGACGCCAAGCGGGTCCGGAAGATGCTCGACGCCGCCAAGGAGCTGCAGGAGGTGCTCGGCGACCACCAGGACGCCTGTGTCGCCGAACACCGCATCCGGGTGCTGCTCGACGAGCTCGGCGACTCCCCCGACGCCCACGAGGTCTTCGTCGGTGGTCGTCTCGTCGAACGTGAGCGGGCCCGCGCCGAGGAGCTCCGCGGCCGCTGGTGGACGGCGTGGACATCCCTGTCCGAGCGGGCCGAGCGGCTCTGACCTGCGCTGATCTCAGTGGCGGAGTCCGGCACCGCGGCTAGGCCGGGCGGTCGCCGATCCGCGCAACGGCGATCCCCTGGACGAGGCCAGCCGCGACGAGCAGGCCGATCGCAGGCCCGAAGCCGCCCACGTCGATGAGCAGGCCCATCGCGGGAGGGCCCATCCCGGCCGCCAGATAGCCGATCCCCAGTGCGAACCCGCTGACCGCGGCACTGCGCGCCGGGGTCGGTGTGCGCCAGGCGATCACGGCGAGGCCCAGCGGGAGCCCTGCCCCGACGCCGAAGCCGATCAGCACCGTCCACAACCAGGGCAGCGGCGTGTCCGGCGCCGGGAGCAGCAACGCCCCGACGGTCCCGGCCACCGTGCTCAGCACCGACATCGACGCCCAGAACCTCCAGCGCCGCCGCCGCTCCGCCGCGGCGGGCACCAGCAGCGCGACCGGGATCTGCGCCACGCTCCAGACCGCCAGGAGCAGCCCGGCGGCCTGCGGGCTCCAGCCCTGCGACTCGTAGTACGGCGACAACCAGGTCAACCAGCCGTAGAAGACACTCGACGAACCGACGAGGTAGCAGGCGGTCCAGCGGGCGAACGGATCCCGCCACGTGCGCCGCTCCAGGGGCCCCGTGGCGTGCGGTCCGGGGGCCACGGGCACGGGACGGGACCGGCCGATCCTCGACCCGACGGGCGCCCACACGGCGAGGGCCAGCAGGGCCGGGACGGCCCACACCGCCAACGAGATCGACCAGCCACCGAGCAGCACCGCCAGCGGGACCGCGACGGCCGACGCGACCGTCGCCCCCACCATCATGGCGACCACGTAGGCGCCCGTCACCGCACCGGCGCGGTCGGCGAGCTGCTCCTTCACGACCCCGGTCAGCGCGACACCGGCGACACCGATCCCCAACCCGACGAGCACGCTCCCGCCGACGAGGGCGGGCAGGGCCGCGACCGAACGCAGCAGGCTGCCGACCGCGATCGTGGCCACCGCGATCCCGAGCAGCCGCTCCCGCCCGACGCGGCCGGTGAGCGCCGACGCGCCGAACGATCCCGCCGACATCATCAACACCGCACCGGCCTGGACCAGCCCGGCCGCGCCGGCGCCGACGCCGAGATCGACCCGGATCGTCTCCAGCAGCGGCGGGTAGCCGGCCAGCGCGGCACGCAGGTTGGCCGCCACCGCCAGCACACCGAGCAGGACCAGCACCGGGCGGACTCCCCGCCGCTCGGGCGGGGGGCTCGCCGGAGACGCCATCAGGCTCCTTCGTCTCGCTCGGGTCCACCCTGCTCGACCCGGGCCCGCACCCGGGGCGCCACCGGCCCCGAGCAGCGGGCGTGCCTGCACGCGTCGCTGGTCAGGTACCGCTGAGCCGCTCCACGGCGGCGTCGATCCGCTCGTCCGACGCGGTCAGCGCGACCCGCACGTGCCGGACGCCTGCGGGCCCGTAGAACTCACCCGGCGCGACCAGGATCCCGAGGCCCGCGAGCCGGTCCACGGTCGTCCTGCACGGTTCACCGTCGGAGGCCCACAGGTAGAGACCGGCCCGGGAGTGCTCGACCTGCAGGCCGGCCTTCTCCAGACCCGCCCGGAGCCTGGTCCGGCGGGAGTCGTAACGGGCGGCCTGCTCGGCCACGTGCACGTCGTCGGACACGGCGGCCTGCAGAGCCGCCTGCACCGGCCGGGGCACGATCATGCCGGCGTGCTTGCGGACCTCGAGCAGACCCGACACCAGCGCCGGGTCGCCGGTGACGAACCCGGCCCGGTAGCCGGCCAGGCTCGACACCTTCGACAGGGAGTGCACGGCCAGCAGGCCGGTCGGGTCACCGTCCGAGACATCGGGGTGCAGGACCGACCGCGGCGCGGGGTCGGCGTCACCGGGGAGGCCGAGGTAGCACTCGTCGGAGGCCACGACGGCACCCCGCTCCCGCGCCCAGGCGACCACCTTCCGCAGGTGCTCGACGGGCAGCACCCGCCCGGTCGGGTTGGACGGCGAGTTCAGCCACACCAGCCGCACCCGGGCCGGGCCGGCCGACGTCAACCCGTCCGACCGGAGGTGCGCGGCGCCCGCCAGACGTGCGCCGACCTCGTAGGTCGGGTACGCCAGCTCGGGGATGACGACGGTGTCGCCCGGCCCGAACCCGAGCAGCGTCGGCAACCAGGCCACCAGTTCCTTGGAGCCGATGGTCGGCAGCACGGCGGCGGGGTCGATCCCGGCCACGCCGAAACGCCGCTGCATCGAGGCCGCCACCGCTTCACGCAGCGCGAACGGGCCGTGCGTCGTCGGGTAGCCGGGCTCGTGGGCCGCCGGCCCGGCGAGCGCGTCGCGCAGCACCCGGGGGACGGTGTCCACCGGGGTCCCGACCGACAGGTCGACGATGCCGTCGGGATGGGCGGCGGCCCGATCGCGCGCCGCCGCCAGCGAATCCCACGGGAAGTCGGGGAGATCCAGCCTGGTCACTCGTCGTGTTCCTGCGGGGGCAGGCTCTTGGCGGGCTCCACGTCACGGTCGATCTTGCCGACCTTGGAGGCGCCGCCGGGCGAGCCCAGCTCGTCGAAGAAGTCGACGTTGGCCTTGGTGTAGGCGGCCCACTGCTCGGGGACGTCGTCCTCGTAGTAGATGGCCTCCACCGGGCAGACCGGCTCGCACGCGCCGCAGTCGACGCACTCGTCGGGGTGGATGTAGAGCATTCGCCCACCCTCGTAGATGCAGTCCACCGGGCACTCCTCGATACACGCCTTGTCGAGCAGGTCGACGCAGGGCTCGGCGATCACGTAGGTCACTTCGGTGGTCCTCCACTCGGGCCGCGGACCCCCGGCGATCACGTGGTGGTGAGGGGCCCGGTCAAACTGGGACTCCCGCAGGTTAACCCGCGACCCCGCCCGGGGCAGGAGTGAGGTGGTCGGCACGATGCTGGAGGAGTTGACCGGACGCCGGGTGGCGCTGCGCCACCGGATCGCACCCGACGACTCACCGGGTCCGCGGTTCTCCGACGCCGTCGGTGAGCTCGCCGCCGACGGGCCGGACGTCGTGATCGTGCACACCCGGTCCGGTCCGGTACGGGTGGCCCGGGACGCGGTGGTCGCCGTCCGCGAGGTCCCGGCGGCGCCGCGCCGTCGTCCGTCGTGGACCGCGGTGGAGCGGCTGGAGCTGGTCCGGGCGGCTGCCTGGCCCGCGCCGACCCGTCAGGACCTGGGCCGCTGGCGGCTCCGTGCCGCATCCGGGTACAGCATGCGGGCGAACTCGGCGCTCGCACTGGGTGACCCCGGGATGCCGGTGGAGCACGCGCTGGCCGAGGTGGTCCGGTTCGCCGAGCAGCACCGCATCCGGCCGCTCGTGCAGGTGCCGGTCGGTTCGCCCTGGTCACGGCGGATCCTCGGGGCGGGTTGGGTCCCGGTCGGATCGGTCGGGTCGGTCGGGTCGGTCGGGGAGGTCCTGGTCCTCGTCGCCCCGGCCCACCCCGACGACGGGCCGGTGCCCGACTGGCCCGCCGCACCGGGCCCCGACTGGTGGTCACCGCACGGTTCGGTGCCGGCGGCGGGCGATCCCGCGCTCCGGGTGCTCGTGCCGGACGGCCCGGACGCACCCGCCCTCGGGTTCGGCCTGCTCCGGGCCGCTGACGGGACCCCGGCGGCAGCCGTGCGGGCGGCGGTGGTGGACGAGCACCTGTACCTCGCCCGGCTCGCCGTGCGGCCCGACCTGCGCTCCCGCGGGCTCGGCGGCCGGCTGACCCGGCACGCGCTGGCGTGGGGGTGTGCCCACGGAGCTCGGCACGCCGTGCTCGACGTGACCGCGGACAACGACGCGGCGCGGTCGTTGTACGCACGGCTGGGCTGGACCGAGCACCACCGCTACCACTATCTCGCTCCGGGACCCCCGGCGTCCGGGGATCGCTCGCCGCTCTGACGAACGCGTCACCGGTGACATGTGACACATCCGGTCCGCGTCCGTCCGGACCGTGGCCGGCCGGGTACGGATCCGGTGGCCGCTCAGCCGGACGCGGCGAGCCCGTGCCGTTCCAGCCAGCTACGGCCCTGCCTGGCCGCCCGCTTGAGCCCGGACCACTCCCCGAGGTACTTCCCGACCGCCCCGACGACCGGTAGCAGCCCGAGCCACTGGTGGTAGAAGCGGCCGTGCGGGCGCTTGTCGAGCTCGTCCTCCACCGACCACAGTGCGCGCCCGAGCCGCCAGACGGCCGCGCCGACCTTCTTCAGGGTCGCCCGCTTTTCCGAGCCGGCGAGTTCCCCGGTGAGCTCCTGGGCCGCGGCGTCCGCCGCCGCGTCCTGCTCGGCGGTGAGCGTCAGATCGGCGAGCCTCAGCTCGCGCTGGAACAGTACTGAGGCGAGCAGTTCGACCAGCCGGTCCTCCTCGCGCACGCCGTGCTCACCGGCGATGGCGACCAGCAGCAGACCCTCCCCGGCCGCGCCGACGGCGTCGGACACCGGGAGGGTCCGGGCCAGCGCACCGCCGAGCCCGGGGATCGCCGCGATCAGCGTGGTGAACCGGCCGACCCGGTAGACCCACCAGTGCGCGCGGCCCTCGACGTCCATCCGGGCCCACGCGGCCGTGCCCGGGACCTGGACCGAGGCGAGTGTGTCGAGGATCTTGTCGGCGAGCCCGCGTTCCTCCGGGTCGGTCCCGGACACCCCCGGGGCGACCCGCGAGCGCAAGCCGAACGGGTCGGACTCGCGCAGTCCGTCGAGCACGGGCCGGGTCGCCCGGACGAACGGCCGGAGCACTGTCACCAGGTCGCGATCGGAGATCCCGCTCATCGCACGATTGTGCCCCGCACGGATGCCAGCCGCTCGACCGCCCGGCGGAACGCGATCATCCCGGTCGCCGCTCCGGCGACCAGCAGCAGCAACGACTGCCAGGTCGCCGGGAGCAGCACGTCGCCCCCGGGCCCGAACATGCCCAGCACCAGCACACCCGCGAACCAGAGCAGCACCGGTGCCGCGGCACCGGCCGTCGTCGGCGAGATCTCGGTGACGGTGACGTGCACCAGCCACGGCAGCGACACCACGACGACGACCGTGCCGATCGGCACCGGCACCGGCCCGACGTAGAGCATCTGGAACATCAACGCGAAGGCGACCAGCAGGACCGAGATCAGGAACAGCAGCGCGGCGAGCGGCGCCTTGGCCAGGACCGTCACGGCCCCACCCCCTCGAACAGATCGGTCTCGCTGCACCCTGCCGGGGCGTCGGCGAGGACGAACTCCTCCACCCCGAGCAGCGGCTGGGCGATCCCGTTGCTCATCGCGAACGCGGTCCAGCCCGGCCCGGTCCGGACGTCGATCTGGGTGGCGTGCGCCCGCATCGCGGCGATCCGCTCGGCGCCGTAGGCGTCGACGTCGATCCGGGTCGTCACGGCGGTGACGTCGTGACCGGGGTGCTCGTCGGGTTCCGGCCAGCGCAGACCGGTCTCACCGCCGGACGCCGCGCGCAGCGCGGTCAGGCCCGCGTCGAGCTCCGCCGTGGAGCGGACCGCGAAGTACAGCTTGGCGACGACGTCGGGTCGCGCGGCCGCGGCCGCCACGGTCAGCTCGTGCGCGCGGACGTGATCGGGATGCCCGTACGTCCCGTCGGCGGCGTAGGACACCAGGACCTGTGGCCGGACCTCGTCGACGATCTCCAGCAGCTCCGCCAGCTGGGCGCCGAACGGATCGGCGGTGGCGAACGCCCGCGGGTGCAGCTGCGGCGGCAGCGCGGCCCGCGTGCCGTGACCGGCCAGCACCATGCCGGTGTCCCGCCAGCGGGCGGCGCCGCCCAGGAAGCGATGGTCCGGCCCGCCGAGCGCGGCGAGCGCCGACTCCAGCTCGCGGATCCGGTAGCCGCCCAGCTGGTCACCCCGGTCCGGGGCGAGCTCGGCCAGCTCGGAGCCGATCACCTCGCCCTCCTCGCCGAGGGTGCAGGTCACGACGGTGACACCGGTGTCGGGCTCGGCGACGTAGCGGGCGATGGTGCCGCCGGTGGTCAGGGTCTCGTCGTCCGGGTGGGCGTGGACGAGCAGCAGTCGGCGGGCGGGAGACACCGGTGGAGCTTACGAGGCGGTGATCGACCCCGCCGCCACGGAGGTGGGCAGCGGGTGGAGCGCGGCCTCCCCGTCCGCGGGAGGGAGAGGCACCGAGGCACCGGTCAGCGGCACCGTGGGCACCGCCGTGGTCGCCAGCCCGTCCGGTTCGATCCCGGCCCGTACCAGCAGGTCCCCCAGCGCGGCGATCATCGCGCCGTTGTCGGTGCACAGCCGGGGCGCGGGCACCCGCAGCGTGATCCCGGCGGCGGCGCAGGCACGTTCCATCTCGGCGCGCAGCACCCGGTTGGCGGCGACCCCGCCGACCATCAGCAGGGTGTCCGCGCCGCGCTCGGCGCACGCCCGCAGCGCCTTGCGCACCAGGACGTCGACCACGGCCATCTGGAACGACGCCGCCACGTCGGGCACCGGAACCGGGCGCCCGGCGTCCTGGGCGGCCTCCACGTGCCGGGCGACGGCCGTCTTCAGCCCGGAGAAGGAGAACCCGAACGCCGCGTCGCGGGGCCCGGTCATCGGGCGCGGGAAGGCGACCGCGGCCGGGTCGCCGTCGAGCGCGGCCGCCGACACCGACGGCCCGCCGGGGTAGGGCAGACCGAGCAGCCGGGCGACCTTGTCGAACGCCTCCCCCGCCGCGTCGTCGACGGTGTCGCCGAGGTGCTCGACCGGGTCGCGGGCCAGGTCGCCGAGCGAGAGCAGCGAGGTGTGCCCGCCGGAGACGATCAGGCAGACGCAGCGGGCCGGCAGCGGCCCGTGTTCCAGGACGTCGACGGCGGCGTGCCCGGCGAGGTGGTGCACGCCGTAGAGCGGGACGTCCAGCGCCGTCGCGTACGCCTTCGCGGCGGCCACGCCGACGTGCAGCGCCGGGGACAGCCCGGGGCCCGCGGTGACCGCGACGGCGTCGACGTCGGACAGCGACACCCCGGCCGCGGCGACGGCGGCGCGCACCATCGGCACCACGGCATTCACGTGCGCGCGGGCCGCGACCTCGGGGACGACGCCGCCGAAGCGGACGTGTTCGTCCGCCGACGAGGCCAGGCCCTCGCCGAGCAGCACCCCGTCCGCGACGAGACCGGCCCCGGTCTCGTCGCACGACGTCTCGATCCCCAGCACCAGCGACACGCCGTCCAGTCTCGCACCGGGCAGCGTGTCGGCGCAGTGCACCCGCCCCGCCCAGCAGTGCCCGGGGTTTACAGCAGCGCGCGGGCCTCGGCGTAGTGGCACGCCACCGGGTGCCCGCCGCCCCGGTCGACGAGCGCGGGCTCCTCGTCGACGCACCTGCTCCGCTCCCCCGTGGTGAGCGCGTCGGCGAACGTCGGGCAGCGGGTGCGGAACCGGCAACCGGACGGCGGGTCGGCGGCGCTGGGCAGCTCACCGACCACGGTGACCCGTTCCCGGGCCCGCTCGCGGCGCGGGTCGGGCAGCGGGATCGCCGAGATCAACGCCTGGGTGTACGGGTGCGCGGGCGCCCCGAACAGCGTCTCCGCCGGCCCGGTCTCGACGATCTTGCCCAGGTACATGACGGCGATCCGGTCGGCGATGTGCCGCACGACCGACAGGTCGTGCGAGACGAACAGGTACGACAGCCCGCGCTCGGCCTGCAGCTCCTGCAGCAGGTTGAGCACGCCGGCCTGGATCGACACGTCCAGCGCGGACACCGGCTCGTCGAGCACGATCAGCCGCGGCTGCAGGGCCAGCGCGCGGGCGATCCCGATCCGCTGCCGCTGGCCGCCGGAGAACTCGTTCAGGTAACGGGTGCCGTGCTCGGGTCGCAGCCCGACGGTGTCCATGAGGTCGCGGACCCGCCGCCGGCCGTCCCCGCCGAAGCTGCCGTGGATCCGCAGCGGCTCGGCGATCAGTTCCTGCACCGGCATCCGCGGGTCCAGCGAGGCGTACGGGTCCTGGAACACGAGCTGCATCTCGCGGCGCAGCGCCCGCATCCGCGCCCCGGACAGGCCGGTGATCTCGCGGCCGTCGAACCGGACCTCACCGGACGTCGCCGGGACCAGGTTCAGCACGACCCGCGCCAGCGTCGACTTCCCGCAACCGGACTCGCCGACCAGCCCGAGCGTCTCGCCCTCGACGATGTCGAACGACACGTCGCTCACCGCCCCGACGGCGCCGACCTGCCTGCGGAGCAGGCCGCCGGAACGGATCGGGAAGGTCTTCACCACGTGGCGGGCCGACAGCAGCGTCGCCGCCGCCCGGCGCCCCGGTGTGACCGGCGTGGTCGCCGCACCGCTCACCGGGGCCCCTCCGCCGCGACCGTGGCCTCCGGGTCGGACACGGCGCCGATGTCACCGGCCGCGCCCGGGGCGAACACGTCCTGCGCCACCGCGCCCGACACCTGCGCCGAGTGGTGACAGGCGGCGAGATGATCGACTGCGGAGCCACCGACGGCCGTCAGCTCCGGCTCGGTGTCCCGGCAGAGATCGGTGGACAGCGGGCAGCGCGGCGAGAACGGGCAGCCGGGCGGCAGGTCGACCACCGACGGCGGCGCACCGGGGATCGGGGTCAGCCGCTCGGCGGGCCGGTCGAGCCGGGGCAGGGCGCCGAGCAGACCCAGCGTGTAGGGCATCCGCGGCTCGTAGAAGACCGGTTCGACGTCACCGGTCTCGACGAGCTTCCCGGCGTACATCACCATCACCCGGTCCGCCTGGCCCGCGACCACCCCGAGATCGTGGGTGATCAGCACCATCGCGGCGCCGGTCGCCGCCCGTGCGGCCTGCAGGGCCTGCAGCACCTGGGCCTGGACGGTCACGTCGAGGGCGGTGGTCGGCTCGTCGGCGATGATCACGTCCGGGTCGTTGGCCATCGCGATCGCGATCACCACGCGCTGCCGCATCCCGCCGGAGAGCTCGTGCGGGTACGACGAGATGCGCTCCCGCGGGTTCGGGATGCGAACCAGGTCGAGCAGCTCGACGGCCCGCTCCCGGGCGTGGGCTCTGCTCACCGCACGGTGGGCGAGCACTGCCTCCTCGATCTGGTAGCCGACCGGGTAGACCGGGTTCAGCGAGTTCATCGGGTCCTGGAAGATCATCGCGATGCGCTCGCCGCGGATCCTGTTCAGCTCGTCGTCCGACAGAGTCAGCAGGTCCCGGCCGTCGAAGGTGATCGAGCCCGCCACCTGCGCGGTCGGGGGCAACAGTCCCATCACCGCGAGTGAGGTCACCGACTTCCCGGACCCGGACTCGCCGACGATGCCGAGGACCTCACCACGCCGCAGCCGGTAGTCGACCCCGCGGACGGCGCGGACGGGGCCCTCCGGTCCGGGAAAGGTGACGGTCAGACCCGAGACGTCCAGCACCGTCTCCCCCGCTGCTCTGCTCACCGGCACACCTTCGTCTGTCGCGGGTCGAGCGCGTCACGCAGGCCGTCGCGGACGATGTCGTTCGTGAGCGCGACGTCGATGATGAAGACCTTCGTCGTCGAGAACAACCGGCGCGGGCCCCGTGGGTAGGTGATCCAGGGCGGCCGACAGCTGACGGGATCGTGACCAAACGGTGACCGCGAGACGGACGCCGAGGTCACGGGGTGGATCGGCGCCGCGCAGGGGTGCGACCGCCCGGCATCGGCCCTACCCTGCCCCGACCAGCGTTTGGTACACATGTACCACTCACGACCCGGGTCGACCGGAGCGCCCACGAGGACCGGAACGCCCATACGCCGCCGCCGCGCCCCGTGCAACTGATTTGTAACCTACTCGACGGTTCGTGGCGGCTACTGTCCCAAGCCACAGTCGCCCGTCCGGCCGTGCCATCACCCCCGCACGGCCCACTGCACAGAAACCGGTACCTGATGCGAACACGCCGAGCTGCAGCGCTCCTCGCGCTGTCCCTCTCCACCACACTGGTCCTCAGCGCCTGCGGCGGAGGCGGCGGGGACGCCGCCGGAGACGCCCAGGGCGACGCACCCACGATCTCGGTGTTCGGCACCGAGCCGCAGAACGCGCTGCTTCCCGGCAACACCCGGGAGACCGGCGGCAGCAAGATCGTCGACGCGCTCTGGTCCGGCCTGGTCGCCTACACCCCCGAGGGCGAGGTCGAGAACGTCGTCGCCGAGTCCATCGAGACCACGGACTCGCAGAACTTCACGATCACCATCGAGGAGGGCTGGACCTTCCACGACGGCACCCCGGTCACCGCGCAGAGCTTCGTCGACGCCTGGAACTACGTGGCGTACGCGCCCAACGCGCAGTCGAGCACCGCGTTCTTCTCCGACATCGCCGGTTACGCCGACGTCGCGCCGGCGGAGGGCGAACCGACCGCCGAGACCATGTCCGGCCTGCAGGTGGTCGACGACCGCACGTTCACCGTCGCGCTCAGCGCGCCGTCACCGGTCTTCGAGACCACGCTCGGCGACGTCGCATTCTTCCCGATGCCGGAGTCGTTCTTCGCCGATCCGGCGGCGTTCGAGGAGAACCCGATCGGCAACGGGCCGTTCCGGTTCGAGTCCCGGGTGCCGGACCAGAACGTGACCCTCACCCGCTACGCCGAGTACGGCGGCGACGACGCCACGACCAACATCGGTGGTGTCGAGTTCCGGTTCTACGCCGACAGCGAGGCCGCCTACCAGGACGTCGTCAGCAACAACCTCGACTTCCTCGAGACCATCCCCGGATCGGCCCTGATCGACAACATCTACCAGCAGGACCTCCCGGAGCGGAACGGCAACCAGCCCTACGCCGGGATCAACACGATGTCGTTCCCGATCTACGAGGAGCGCTACGCCGATCCGCAGCTGCGCCAGGCGATCTCGATGGCGGTGGATCGCCAGGCGATCATCGACAACGTCTACAACGGACTCGTGGAGCCGGCCACCGGGGTCGTCCCGGCCGGTGTCCCGGGTTACGTCGCCGACCAGTGCGGTGAGCTCTGCACCTTCCAGCCCGAGCGCGCGAAGCAGCAGTTCGACGCGTCCGGGTTCGACGGACCGATCGAGCTGATCTCCAACGTGGACTCGGCGATCAACCGGGAGTGGATGCAGGCCGCCTGCATCAGCATCACCAACACCCTCGGTGTCGAGTGCAACTTCGTGCCGGTGCCGACGTTCGCCGAGTTCCTCGAGCAGCGCCAGTCGCAGTCGCTGACCGGCCTCTGGCGCTCCGGTTGGATCGCCTCTCAACCGACGATGGAGTACGTGCTGGAGCCGCAGTACGTCACCGGTGCCGAGAACAACGACGGCCTCTACTCGAACCCCGAGTTCGACGCGCTGGTCGAGCAGGGCAGCCGGGCCGCCAGCATCGAGGAGGCCCAGGCGCTGTGGGCCGAGGCCGAGCGGGTGCTGCTGCAGGACATGCCGAGCGTGCCGATCAACAACCAGGCCGCGCAGTTCGGCTGGTCGGAGCGGCTGGACAACGTCGAGATGAACTACGGCCGCGAGCTCGAGCTGCGGACGGTCACCGTCCAGGAGTGACGCACCACTACCACCACCGCCGGCGGCCGGATCACCATCCGGCCGCCGGCGCACGTGCCCGGCGCGAACCGCCGGGCGTGTCCCGAACCCGGAGGTGACCCGTGGGGCGCTATGTCCTGCGACGACTCCTGCAACTGGTGCCGGTCTTCCTCGGCACCACCTTCCTCATCTACTTCATGGTCTGGGCGCTGCCCGGTGATCCGCTGGCCGGCAAGTGCGGCGACCAGGCCTGCCCGCCGGCGTTCATCGAGCAGCTGCGCGCCGAGTACGGACTCGACCAGCCGCTCGTCGTCCAGTACCTCTCCTACCTCGGCGGGCTGCTGCAGGGCGACTTTGGCGAGAACTTCCGCGGTCAGGAGGTCGGCACCCTCATCGCGAACACCTACTCGGTGACGATCAAGCTCGCCCTGGTCGCGCTGGTCATCCAGGCCGTCATCGGCCTCACCGCGGGTGTTCTCACCGGCCTGCGCCCGGGCGGCTACCTGGACAACGTCGTGCTCACCGCGACGCTGTTCCTGGTCGCCGTCCCGGTGTTCGTCACCGGTTACGTGCTGCAGGCCGTCCTCGGACTGCGGCTGGGGCTGATCCCGCCGACGGTCCCCGCGGACCCGGGGTTCACCGACCTGATCGTGCCCGGTTACGTGCTGGGCAGCCTGTCGCTGGCCTACGTAGCGCGATTGACCCGGACCTCGATCGCGGAGAACTCGCGGGCCGACTACGTCCGCACCGCGACCGCGAAGGGCCTGACCCGGCGCCGTGTCGTCGGGGTGCACCTGACCCGCAACTCCGCCATCCCGGTCATCACGTTCCTGGGCGCCGACTTCGGCACCCTCATGGGCGGGGCGATCGTGACCGAGGGGATCTTCAACATCCGCGGGATCGGCGGACTCGTGTTCGAGTCCATCCAGCGCCTCGACGGCGTCGTCGTCACCGGCGTCGTCGTCCTGCTGGTGATGGTGTACCTGCTCGCCAACCTGCTGGTGGACGTCACCTACGCCCTGCTCGACCCGAGGATCCGCCTTGACTGACCCGACCACCGCGACGTCGGACAAGCCCGTGGTGGCCACCGGCGCCGCCGCCTCCCCCGCCACCGCAACCGCACCCACCCGCACCCGCAGTCTCAGCGCGGACGCCTGGTACGACCTGCGGCGCCGTCCGCTGTTCATCGTCGCCGCCACCCTGATCGGGACGCTGCTGGTCCTCGCCGCGTTCCCGCAGCTGTTCACCTCCGTCGACCCGACCGTGGGCGATCTGTCGCGGGCCCGGCAGGGCCCGTCGGCCGAGGCCTGGTTCGGGTACGACCAGCTCGGTCGGGACGTCTACGCGCGGACCATCTACGGCACCCGGGTCTCGATCGTGGTGGGGGTCCTCGCCACCACCGTGGTCGTGCTCGTCGGGGCCGTCGTCGGGCTCGTCGCCGGCTTCGCCGGCGGCTGGGTCGACTCGCTGCTGGCCCGCATCGCGGACGTCTTCTTCGGGGTGCCGTTCATCCTGGGCGCGATCGTCGTGCTCTCCACCTTCCGCCTCGCGGTCGGGCAGAGCGTGATCGGCATCAGCGCCCTGGTGATCGGCACGATCGGCCTGCTGTCCTGGCCGATCACCATGCGGATCATGAGATCGGCCGCGATCGCCGCCCGCAACCAGGACTACGTCAAGGCGGCCAGGGCGCTCGGTGCCTCCCCGTTGCGGATCATCCGGCGGCACATCCTGCCGAACACCATCGCCCCGGTCCTGGTGTACGCCACGATCGCGCTGGGCGCGTTCATCGGGGCGGAGGCCACGCTGTCGTTCCTGGGGGTCGGGCTGCGCGATCCCGTCGTCTCCTGGGGCGTGATGATCTCCGAGGCGCAGAGCTACCTGCGCACCTCGCCGCACCTGCTGCTGTTCCCCGGTGCGTTCCTGGTGGTCACGGTGCTGGCGTTCGTGCTGCTCGGCGACGCGGTCCGCGACGCCTTCGACCCGAAGGGACGCTGATGAGCACCCGGACGACCACACAGACGGACGCCGGAGCCGTCACCGACCGCGGCCCGGACGGCGTCCCGCTGCTCGAGGTGGACGACCTGCACGTCGAGTTCCACACCCGCGACGGTGTGGCCACCGTCCTCAACGGCGTGAACTACCACGTCGGCGCCGGTGAGACCCTCGCCGTGCTGGGCGAGTCCGGTTCGGGCAAGTCCGTCACCGCGAACACGGTGATGGGCATCCTGCCGGTGCCGCCGGCCCGGATCACCTCCGGTGCGGTCCGCTACCGCGGCGAGGAGCTCTTGACCGCGGACGACGAACGTCGCCGGGAGCTGCGCGGTGAGCACATCGCGATGATCTTCCAGGACGCGCTGTCCGCGCTGAACCCGGTGTTCACCGTCGGCTTCCAGATCGGCGAGCAGCTGCGCACCCGGCGCGGGATGAGCCGGCGCGACGCCAGGGCCCGGGCCGTCGAGCTGCTCGACATGGTCGGCATCCCGGGCGCGAAACAGCGCGTGACCAGCTTCCCGCACGAGTTCTCCGGCGGGATGCGGCAGCGCGCGATGATCGCGATGTCGCTGGCGCTCGATCCGGACGTGCTGATCGCCGACGAGCCCACCACCGCCCTCGACGTCACCGTGCAGGCCCAGATCATGGACCTGCTGGCCGACATCCAGCGCGAGCGGGAGATGGGCATGATCCTGATCACCCACGATCTCGGTGTCGTCGCCGAGGTCGCGGACCGGATCGCGGTGATGTACGCGGGCCGGATCGTCGAACAGGGCGACGTGCACCAGCTGTTCGCGAAGCCCTGCCACCCCTACACCGAGGCCCTGCTGGCCTCGATCCCGCGCCTGGACAGCAAGGGCACCCAACTGCAGGCGATCAGCGGCCTGCCACCGACCCTGACCCGGATCCCGCCCGGCTGCCCGTTCCATCCGCGCTGCCCACGCGCACGCGACGAGTGCCGGGAGATCGACCCGCCGCTGCTGGCGCTGCCCGGTGGGCGCGCCTCGGCGTGCCTGTTCGCTGAGGAGCTGGCCCAGTCATGACCGCACCCGAACCGATCCTCGAGGTCGACGACCTCGTCAAGCACTTCCCGGTCAAGATCGGCGCGGTGATCAAGCGGACCGTCGGCCACGTCCGCGCCGTCGACGGGGTGTCGTTCACCCTGAACAAGGGCGAGACCCTCGGCATCGTCGGCGAATCGGGCTGCGGCAAGTCGACGCTGGCCCAGGTGCTGATGCGATTGGAGCCGCCGACCGCGGGCTCCGTGCGGTTCCACGGCGAGGACATCTTCGCCAAGCGCGGCGCCGCGCTGCGGGCGCTGCGCCGCCAGGTGCAGATCGTGCTGCAGGACCCCTACACCTCGCTCAACCCGCGGATGACGGTCGCCGACATCGTGGGCGAGCCCTTCGAGATCCATCCCGAGGTGGCCCCCAAGGGCGACCGGCAGCGCAAGGTGCAGGAGCTGCTCGACGTCGTCGGGCTCAACCCGGACTTCGTGAACCGCTACCCGCACCAGTTCTCCGGCGGGCAGCGGCAGCGGATCGGCATCGCCAGGGCGCTCGCGCTGCGCCCGGAGGTGATCATCTGCGACGAGCCGGTGTCCGCGCTCGACGTGTCGATCCAGGCGCAGGTGATGAACCTGCTGGGTGAGCTGCAGCGCGAGTTCGGGCTGTCGTACATCTTCATCGCGCACGACCTGTCGGTGGTGCGCCACCTGTCCGACCGGGTCGGCGTCATGTACCTGGGCAAGATCGTGGAGCTCGGCACCGAGGCCGAGATCTACACCCGGGCCGCGCACCCCTACACCCAGGCGCTGCTCTCGGCCGTGCCGGTGCCCGACCCGTCGGTGCGGGAGGGGCGCTCCCGGATCCGGCTGAGCGGCGACGTCCCCAGCCCGGTGGACCCGCCCAGCGGCTGCCGGTTCCGGACCCGCTGCTGGAAGGCCACCGAGATCTGCTCGACGGAGGAACCGGAGCTGAGGGTCCGCCCCGGGGGGCACCACCCCAGCGCCTGCCACCACGCGCACGAGGAGAACCTGCTCCCCGGCTGACCCGCCCGTGGGTGGCCGCGCCGCTGCGCACGGCGCGGCCACCAGGTGGGTCAGTCGCCGGCGTCGGGCACCTCGGTGCCGGTGTCGTCCTCCTGTGAGCCCTCCGGCTCGGCCCAGGTGTGCGCCCCGGTCAGCGGTCCGGTCGCGATCGGTCCGGGGGTGACCCCGGTGGACGCGTCGGTCTCCCGGTTGCTGATCACGAGCCCCTGCGCCTGGTACAGCGGCAGCGCCGGGAGCTGGCGCCACAGCACCCGTTCCGCCTCGGCGACGACCGCCGGATCCGCCACCGAACCGGTCAGCTCGTCCAGCAGCGGCTGCAGGACGGAGAAGCAGGACGTGCCGGGCAGGTCCTCGTCGACGTCGTCGGGCGGGCAGCCGTAGGCCGAGTCCAGCCGGGGCCCGAGCGCGCCGTACGCCGGCCGGGGAGCGACGAGCACGTCGACCGCGACCGGTGACCTGCCGTCGGCCTCGGCAGTGGGTGACGTCGTGGGCACCGCGGGGGCGGGTTCGGCGGTCCGCGGTCGCGCGGCGGCCCCGTCACCGGGTGCGGGGCCCGCACCCGGTGCCGGGGTGCTGGTCGGGCTCGGCGTGGTCGGTGCGACGCTCGCGCGGGACAGCAGCTCCGGCGCGGACGGGGCGACGATCGTCGCCCTGATCCCGGCCGCGGTCAGCTGCTCGGCGACCACCCGGGCGACCTCGACGTCCTCGGTCCGTTCGGCGCCCGCACCGACCACGACGCTCAGCGGGCGGCCGCCGAGCGTCCAGGTCCCGTCCCCGCCCCGCACGTATCCGGCCTCGGTGAAGGCCGCCTCGGCGGCGGCCGGGTCCGGCTGCCCCGGCGCCCCCGGCGGTGCCGTCGGCCGGTACCCGGGGTCGGACGGGGCGGCACCGAAGGCGTCGGCGGGGACGGCCTCCGGGCTGACCCGGGCACGGATCGCGGCCCGGTCCAGCGTCGCCGCGATGCCCTCGCGGACCCGCGGGTCGGCCAGCGGGCCGTCCTGGGTGCGGAACTCCAGTTGCTGCACCGTCGGGCGCGGCCCACGCTGCACCGTCGGTGGCTCGGGCGACGCGGCCAGCACGTCGAGCGCCTGCCCGATCTCCGGGCGGGCGTCCGGCAGCGCGAGGTCGACGCCCTGGCTCTCCAGCGCGGTGGGCAGCGTCTCCGGCGGGATCCGGCGCAGCACGATCTCGTCGACCACCGCGGAGGTGTCCCAGTACGGGTCGTTGCGGACCAGCAGCACCTCACCGCGCAGCCGGTCGACCTGCATCAGCCGGAACGGCCCGCCCGAGGCCGGGACACCGTTCTCGAACGGCGCCGTCCAGCCGCCCGGGGCGTCCTTGAGGAGGTGGGCCGGCAGCAGGTTGTCGAACAGTTCCCGCCAGTGCGGGTACGGCCGGTCGAACACGACGTCGACGGCCTTGCCCGCGGCCCGCGACCGGACGTCGGTGATCTCCCGGTAGCCGGCGGCGCCGATCGTGTTCGGCTGGGTGCGCATCTGCTGCCAGAGGTACACGAAGTCCTCCGCCGCGATCGGCGCACCGGTCGACCATCCGGCCTCGACGTTCAGCTCGTAGCTGACCGTGAAGGGATCCTGCGAGGTGACCCTCGCATCGGTGGCGACGGTCCGGTCGAGCTGCGGGCTGCCGTCGGCGTCCGGGCGGAACACCGAGGGCAGCGCCATCGTCGCGATCGCCGTCGTCACCGGGGACTGGTCCGAGCGCAGGTGCGGGTTGAACCCGGGCCCCAGCTCGTCGACGCCGGCCACCACCCGGGTCGGGGTGGTGATCGGTTCGGTGGGTGCGTCGATGTCCGGCGGCGGCGCGGGCTGCGGATCGGCGCTGCACGCCACCACCGCCAGCAGGCAGGCCAGCAACAGCGCGGGGAGCGCTCGGATCGGTCGCCGTGCTCTCACGTCCGCAGTATCCCCGCCGGGCCCCGCCGCCCCGGCGCACGGGGTGCTTCGGCGGAGCCCTGCACCCGGCTCACCATGGCGTGCCGGGCCCCTCCGCACTGCTCACCGGCGCGCGCCGGGCGTCCGGGACGGTCGTCCCGGCTCACTTCGCGGCGTTGGCCGCCGCCTTGGCCCGGGACCGGGCGCGGGCCCGCAGGTTCGGGTCCAGCTCGGTCTTGCGGATCCGCACGTTCTGCGGGGTGATCTCGACGCACTCGTCGGCCGCGCAGAACTCCAGCGACTGCTCGAGGCTCAGGATCGTCGGCGGGGTGAGCTTCACCAGCTCGTCCGCGGTGGACGAACGGATGTTGGTCAGCTTCTTCTCCCGGGTGATGTTGACCTCGAGGTCCTCGGCCCGGGTGTACTCGCCGACGACCATGCCGCTGTAGACGATCGTCGTCGGGCCGACGAACAGCGTCCCCCGGTCGGCCAGCTGATCCACCGCGTAGGCGGTGACCGGGCCGGACCGGTCGGAGATCAGCGAGCCCTTGTTGCGGGTCCGGATCTCGCCGACCCACGGGCCGTACCCGTCGAAGACGTGGCTGGCGATGCCCGCACCGCGGGTGATCGTCAGGAACTCGGTGCGGAAGCCGATCAGGCCGCGGGACGGGACACGGAACTCCATCCGGACCCGGCCCTCGCCGTGCACCATGTCGCCCATCTCGCCCTTGCGGGCGGCGAGCAGCTGGGTGACGGCGCCGAGGCTCTCCTCCGGCACGTCCACCGACAGCTGCTCGAACGGCTCGTGGAGCTTCCCGTCGATGGTCCGGGTGACCACCTGCGGCTTGCCGACGGTCAGCTCGAAACCCTCCCGGCGCATCGTCTCGACCAGCACGGCCAGCGCGAGCTCGCCGCGGCCCTGGACTTCCCAGGCGTCCGGGCGCTCGGTCGGCAGCACGCGGATCGAGACGTTGCCGACCAGCTCGGCGTCGAGCCGGTTCTTCACCAGCCGCGCGGTGAGCTTCTTGCCCGGGACCGGGTCCCGCCCGGCCAGCGGCGAGGTGTTGGTGCCGATCGTCATCGAGATCGCCGGCTCGTCGACGTCGATCCGCGGCAGCGCGACGGGGTGCTCGGGGTCGGCCAGGGTGTCACCGATGGTGACCTCGGCGATCCCGGCGACGGCGACCAGGTCACCGGCGCGGGCCTCCTCGGCCGGCACCCGGGTGAGTGCCTCGGTCAGCATCAGCTCGGTGATCTTGACCCGGGGAGTGCTGCCGTCCTCCCGGCACCAGGCGACCTGCTGGCCGCGGCGCACCACGCCGGCCCGGACCCGGCAGAGCGCGATCCGGCCCAGGAAGCTGGACGCGTCGAGGTTGGTGACGTGCATCTGCAGCGGAGCGGCCGGGTCGTCCGAGGGCGGCGGAACGGTGGCCAGCAGCGTCTCGAACAGGGGCGTGAGGTCCTCGGAGTCGGGCAGCTCGCCGTCACCGGGGCGGATCCGGGACGCCCTGCCGGCCCGCCCGGAGGCGTAGACGACGGGAAGGTCCAGCAGGTGGCCGGTGACCGACTCGTCGAGGTCCAGCTCGTCGGCCAGCTCCAGCAGCAGTTCCAGGGACTCGTCGACGACCTCGGCGATCCGGGCGTCACCGCGGTCGGTCTTGTTCACCACCAGCATCACCGGCAGGCCGGCGGTGAGGGTCTTGCGGAGCACGAACCGGGTCTGCGGGAGCGGACCCTCCGAGGCGTCGACGAGCAGCACGACGCCGTCGACCATGGACAGCCCGCGCTCGACCTCGCCACCGAAGTCGGCGTGGCCCGGGGTGTCGACGACGTTGATCGTGTATCCCTGCCAGTTCACCGTGGTGTTCTTGGCGAGGATCGTGATGCCCTTCTCGCGCTCCAGGTCACCGGAGTCCATCACCCGGTCGACGAGTTCGGCGCGCTCACCGAAGGCTCCGGACTGGCGGAGCATGGCGTCGACGAGGGTGGTCTTGCCGTGGTCGACGTGCGCGACGATCGCGACGTTGCGCAGCTCGGGGCGCCCTGCCTGATCAGGCACGGCGTCGCTCTCGAGCGTGGACAGTGCATCGAGGGCCGAGGCGGAACGAGGGATGGTCACACCTCCACGGTATCCGGGGCAACCCCTGGTTCCCACGTCGGGCGCAGGTTAGCCTGGCCTCCTCATGGGCAAGGTGAAGAAGAAGTGCTGCCGGTCCAAGCCGAAGCGCTGCAAGAACTGTCCGGTCGTCGCGATGCGGTTGCGCAAGGCCGGAGCGGACGAGCTGAGCGGCAAGGCCTTCCAGCGAGCGCTCAAGATCGCACGCATCTACTGATCCGCCGACAGGCCGATGACCGGCCACGACGTCGTGACCGGACCGGTCGTCGCAGGGCGCGCGGCCCGGTGGCCGCACCCGGTCCGCCGGAGCCGCCGGCCCGCCCGGGCCGGGCATCGTCGGGTCCCGGACGTGTCCGCCGCAGCACTCGGCGACCACCCTCCTGACCTCCGGGACCATGGCCGGGATCACATCGTTGCGCTGATCACTGCGCTGCGCCGGCGCTCCCCGTTCGCCCTCTCGACGGGCCCCGGACCACCGGGCGCAGCGCGCGGTGCACGCGGGATTCATCCCGTTCCGGCCCGCGCGCCTGCTGCACGCTCATCCCGCCAGGCTTCCGGCCGTCACCCCGCCGGGCCCGTCCGGCCTGCCGCTCAGTGCCAGCCGCAGCGCCGCGAGCGTCACCGCCGGACGCAGCCACGGCTCGGCCGGGTCGAGGACGAGCACCCGCCAGCCGTGCCGGCGCAGCACGGCGTTGCGCCATCCGCGCCCGGCCCGCGCCCCGGCGTAACCGTCGATCTCCACGGCGAGCCCGGCGCCGGGGAACGCCAGCGGCAGCACGATCCCGGCCGTCTCGTGACCGCACCGCCAACCCGGCAGCCGCTCGCGTACCAGCAGGCTGCGCAGCCGGTCCACCGCACGGCGGGCCGCCCGCTGTGCCGTCGCGGCCAGCAGCCTGCCCGTCGCCGCCGAACCGTGCGCTCCGAGGTTGCGGCCGTGCGCGGCGGCCAGTGCGCCGAGATCGGGCCCGGCCCCGCAGAGCGTGCGCTCCAGCAACGCGGCCCCGGGTGTCCCGGGTTCGAGCACCGCCTCCAGCACGGCCAGGGCCGGTGCGGCGACCGACATCCCGGCATGCCCGGTGACGTCGGCCGGGCAGAGATCGCGTCTGCGCACCCGGATCCCGCCCCGGGAGCGCGGTGCGCGGTTGCGCGGGACCGTCACGGTGATCTCCGCGGGCGCGTCCGCGAGCAGGCCCCAGCACCACGCGGCCGCCGCCCCGGTCACCACCGCGTCGCGCCCCGCCCACAGCAGTGCGGCGCGGATCCGGGAGCGCTCGGTCTCCGGTCGGGCCGGGTCGCGGTACACGCGGGGGTGCACCGGCTCCCAGCACCGTCTCGCGAGCCGCCGGTCCACCGTGGCGGGGGACAGTCCGTGCGCGATCGCCTGGGCCCGGGTGACCAGGCCGTCCTGGGCGTCGATGAGCCGGTCCAGCCGCTCGGGGAGCCGCCGGGAGCTCTGCCCCGGTGCCCGGACACGTGCCGCGACGAGCAACGCCGGTCCGCCGGTCCCGGCCAGCCCGCCGGGCTCGGCCCGCCCGCCGGGTTCGGCCCGCCCGCCCGGGACGGCCGAGACGGCCGGCCCGGCCGACGCAGGGGGTGCGTCGGGCGCGGCCTCCGACACGATGCCCGCGCCGGGAGCAGCCGACGCGGCGGGCGCGGTTGGTGCAGCGGGCGCGGTTGGTGCAGTGGGTGCGGTGGATGCGGCGGGTGCGGCGGGAGCAGCCGACGCGGCGGGTGCGGTTGCTGCAGTGGGCGCGGCGGGTGCGGCGGGTGCGGTGCCTGCCTCGGGTGCGGCGGACGCGGTGGACGCGTCGTCTGTGCGGTTCCGGTTCATGTGGCTTGGACGACACCCGGGCCCGCGCGGTTCCGGTGCATCCTCGATGATCTCCACTTCGGCACCGGCGACCGCGCCACCGGATGCCGCCGGGTCAGCCCCGGATCAGCTCGACCAGCTCGCCGAGGACCGCGCGATCGGCGTCCAGCCAGCCCAGCGTCGCGATCTCGTGCATCCCGACCCAGCGCAGGGCTCGGTGCTCCCGCGGCTGCGGCTCCGGCGATCCGGGGAGCAGGCGCGCGGTGTGGATCCGCAGCACCCGGCCCCCGATCGGCAGGTCGGTGCCGAGCCGCTCCCCCGTCTCCACCCGGGCACCCAGCTCCTCGACACATTCCCTGACCAGCGCATCGGCCTCGGACTCCCCCGGTTCGACACCACCACCGGGCAGCTCCCACCGCCCCGCGAGCGCGGCCGGGTACGACCGCTGGGCGACCAGCAGCCGGCCGTCCCGCACGATCGCCGCGCCGACCACGACAGCTGCTGTGCTCAGCTGCTCCACCCGCTCACCGACGACCGCACGGCGCGCAGCCAGCAACCGCCACCCGCAACGGCGCAGCACCGGATCGGAGACCCTCCCCAGAGCCCCGAGCGGGGCCGTCCAGCAGAGCTCGTCGTGGACGAGCGACCCGGTGCCGTCCGGGACGACCCGGGTCGCGTGCCGCAGGGCCGTCACCGGCCCGGCCACCAGCTCGGACCACACGCCGCCCCGCCCGGCCCGGGTGATCCTGGTCCGACACGCTGCGAGACCGCCCGGGAGGGCCACCCGTACCTCGTCCCCCGCCACGAGCAACCGCGCCGGCGCGGACAGGCCGGCACCGACGCGGCCGAAGGCGACGGCCGCCGAGGCCGTCTCCCGCAGCACGCCGGCCACCAGGTCGGGAGGGCCGTCCACACGATGGTCGAGACTGATCACCGGCACGGCATCGATCCTCGCAGGGCCCTCGACCGGCCCGCGGGCAGCCGCCGACGGACGCCGTGCGAGCAGATGTTGCCGAAACGGCCCGCCGACCGGCCCGGACAGCCACCCTGTGCCCGTGCAACACACCGTCACCGCTCCGCCCGGCCGCCCGCCCGCCCTCCGCGCCGTGGGCCTCGGTCGCGGCTTCCGCGGGGTCCGGGCCGTCGACGGCGTCGATCTCGATGTCCCGATGGGCTCGGTCCTCGGCCTGCTCGGCCCGAACGGGTCGGGCAAGACGACGTTGATGCGGATGCTGCTCGGTCTGCTCGCGCCGACCGAGGGCGCGGTCGAGCTGCTCGGCAGACGGTTGCCGGGCCGGGCCGCCGAGGTGCTCCCGCACGTGGGCGCCCTGATCGAGCTGCCCGCCATGCACCCGCACCGGACCGGCAGACAGAACCTGCTCCGGTACGCGGCGACCGAACCGTTGCTGGACACCGCCCGGATCCCGTCCGCGGTCGCCGCGGTGCTGGACCGGGTCGGGCTGTCCGGCTCCGCCGACCGCAGGGTGCGCGAGTACTCGCTGGGCATGCGCCAGCGGCTCGGGCTGGCGGTCCCGCTGCTCACCCGGCGGCGGCTCGTCGTGCTGGACGAACCGACCAACGGCCTCGACCCCGCGGGCACCCGGGACGTCCGGCGACTGATCGGGGAGATGCACGCGGCCGGCGCGACCGTCGTGATCAGCTCGCACCTGCTCGGGGAGATCGAGGCCACCTGCACCCATGTCGCCGTGCTGCGCGCGGGACGGTTGCTGACGGCCGGGCCGTTGCGCGACCTGCTCGGCGGGACGTCGGACACCGTGGTGGTCGGCACCCCCGACGGCGCGCGCGCCGTGCGCGCGCTGGTGGAACGCGGGTTCGACGCCGTCGGGGCGTCCGGTGACCGGGTCCACGTCCGGGGCGCGCAGGCACCCGAGGTGGTGGCCCTGCTGGTGCACGCCGGCGTCGCGGTGCACGAGCTCACCCGGCCCTCCGCCCGGTTGGAGGACGTGTTCGCCCGGCTCACCGACGGGCACGACGCGCAGCCCCTCCCGGCACGAGCCGAGACGTGGACCGGCGCCGGAGCCGGGCGGTGAGCGCGCCGGCACGGCCCGGGGACGGCCGGGCCCCGCAGGCCGGTGCTCCCGTACGGTCCCGGCGCCGGACGACGGCCCCGCTGCTCCGGTTGCTGCGCTCGGAGATCGAGTTGGCGCTGGCCCGCCCGCGCACCGCGGTCGCGCTCGGCGCAGCCGCACTCGTCCCGGTCCTGGGAACCGTCGCGTTGTCGACCACCGGCCCGGAGCAGTACGCCTACGTGCTGGGCGTGGTGATGGTCGCACTGGCCGAGCCCGCCGCGTTCTCGCTCGGGATGCCCGTCGTGCTCGTCGCTGCGGACGCGTTCGCCGCCGAACGGGCCCGGGGCACCCTCGACGGGCTGCGGCTGTCCCCGGTCGGCCCCGGCCGGTTGGTGCTGATGAAGGCCTCCGCCGTGGCCGCCGCCGCGGTGCTGACCTCGGCCGTCGTCGTGGGCACCTCGTTGCTGGTGGGTTGGCTGTCGCTGGGGGCCGGGCCGTTCGGCACCGGGCCGACGCTCGCCAGGGCGCTGCTGCTCGCGGTGTGGGCCGCCGGGCAGCTGACCGGTTTCGGCATCCTGCTGCTGGCCGTGTCGGCGGCGGCGCGGCGCTCGTCGGTCGTCGTCGCGGCCGGGCTGATCGCACTGGTGGTCGCACCGCTGATGGCGGTGCTGTGGGGGCCGGCGGCGCCCGCGCTGCCGACCGGGCACTGGCACGAGGTGCTCGCGGCGACCGTCCGCTCACCGGCGGACACCGGTGCGGCATGGGCGACGACACTGCGCGCCGCCGGGTTCGCCGTCGCCGGGGCGGGCGTCACCGGGTTCGTGCTGAGCCGCAACTCGTGACCTACGGCGCGGCCGGAATTCGCGGCTGACGCGCGCGAGCCGCCGGGCCGGATCGGTGCGGCTGCGCCACGATGGGACGATGGCCACCCCGTTGCTGACCGACGCCGAGATCACCGCATCGCTGCTGAAGCTCCCGGGCTGGGCGCGGGACGGCGACACGATCGTCCGCACGGCGAAGCTGCCCGACTTCGCCGCCGCGATCGCGGTGGTGGACCGGGTCGCCGAGGACGCGGAGGCCGCCGACCACCACCCGGACATCGACATCCGGTACGCCACGCTGACCTTCCGGCTCTCCACCCACTCCGAGGGCGGGCTGACCGCGAAGGACACCGACCTGGCCGGGCAGATCTCCGACCGGATCGCCGCCGCCGGCGGCTGAACGACCGCCGGGCGCGGCCGAGCTCAGAAGCGCCGGTTGCGCAGCACCGGGACCTGTTCGCGCACCTGCCCGGCCACGGCCGGGTCGACGTCCACGACCAGCAGGCCCGGTGCCGCACCGAGGCTGTCCACGATCTCGCCCCGCGGCCCCGCGACCAGGCTGTAACCGATGCCGGTCGGCGCCCGGCCGTGCTCACGACCGACGGTCGTCGGATCCGCCTGGTCACAGGCCACGACGAACGAGCCGGTGTCCAGCGCGCGGGCCCGGACCAGCAGCTCCCACTGCTCCCGTTTGCCCGCACCGGCGCCCCAGGACGCCGGGACGACGAGCACGGTGGCACCGGCGTCGGCGAGCCGCTGGTAGAGACCGGGGAACCGGACGTCGTAGCAGGTGGACAGGCCCACGGTGACCGGGCCGGTGCCCGCACCGGCGGACTCCGGGAGCTCGACGGTCACCGGCTCGGCCCCGGGGGCGACCGTGTCCGACTCGGCGAAGCCGAACGCGTCGAACATGTGGATCTTGTCGTAGTGCGTGTCCACACCGGCCCCGGTGACCAGCAGCGTGTTGCGGACCCGCCCGTCGCCCGCGGGGGTGAACATCCCGGCGGCCACCGTGATCCCCGCTTCCGCGGCGAGCCCGCGCACCCGGCCGGCCCACGGGCCGTCCACGGGCTCGGCGACCGGGCCGAGCGGCACACCGAAGCTGCACATCGTGGCCTCCGGGAACAGCACCAGCCGGGCCCCTGCGCCGGCCGCCTCCCGCGTGAGCCGGTCGACCTCGGCGAGGTTGCCCTCCGGGTCCGGGGTGGAGGAGATCTGGGCGAGTGCGATCCGCATGGTTCGGTCGTACCACGCGGGCGGGACGGGTACGCGCTCGATCATCGGGCACCGTGTGGGGTACGGTCGGGATGTGCGCAGCGGCTACTACTGGTTTCGCCAGCCGGCCCGGGATGGGTCGGCCGGTGCTGTAGTGCGCTGACCCTCCATCCCTCGAGCCGGCATCACGGGCCGGTTCGGGCGAGGTGCTCCGGGGCGGTCCGCCGGGAAAGGACCACGGTCCCCGATGAGTACCCCCACCGCTCCGTTGCTGGACGCCCCGCTGGACGACCGGCGGATCGAGCGGATCAGTCCGTTGATCTCGCCCGCCCTGCTGCGCCACGACCTGCCCTGCACCCCCGAGGTCGCCGGGACGGTCACCCGCGGCCGGGACGCGGTCACCGGCATCCTCGACGGCACCGACGACCGGCTGCTCGTCGTCGTCGGGCCGTGCTCGGTGCACGATCCGGACGCCGCGCTGGACTACGCGCGCCGGCTGGCCGCCAGGGCCGAGGAGCTCTCCGGTGAGCTGTGCGTCGTGATGCGCACCTACTTCGAGAAGCCGCGCACCACCGTCGGTTGGAAGGGCCTGATCAACGATCCCGGCCTGGACGGCACGTTCGACGTCAACCGCGGACTGCGCACCGCCCGCAAGCTGCTGCTCGACATCTCCGCGCTGGGGCTGCCTGTGGGGTGCGAGTTCCTCGACCCGATCACCCCGCAGTACATCGCCGACGTCGTCAGCTGGGGCTCGATCGGCGCCCGCACCGCGGAGAGCCAGGTGCACCGGCAGCTGGTCAGCGGCCTGTCGATGCCGGTCGGCATCAAGAACGCCACCGACGGGAACATCCGCGCCGCCGTCGACGGGATGCGCGCCGCGGCCGCCTCGCACGTGTTCATGGGGGTCAACGCCGACGGGCTCGCCGGCCTCGTGACCACCACCGGCAACCCGGACACGCACGTCATCCTGCGGGGCGGTGCACGGCCCAACTACTCGGCCGACGACGTCGCCGCGGCTGCCGGCCGGTTGCGCGAGGCGGGTCTGCCCGACCGGGTCGTGGTCGACGCCAGCCACGGCAACAGCGGCAAGGACCACCTGCGACAGGCCGGCGTCGTGGGCGAGCTGGCGGAGCGGATCGCCGGCGGCGAGCGCGCGGTGACCGGCCTGATGATGGAGAGCTTCCTCGTCGAGGGCCGCCAGGAGCTGGGCCCGGACATGGTGCGCGGCCGCTCGGTGACCGACGCGTGCATGTCCTGGGACACCACGGACGCACTGCTCGGGACACTGGCCGGCGCGGTCCGGGCCGGGCGTCGCTGAGAGCCGCCACGGCGTGGTGGATGTCCGTGTCGATCCCGGTGGTGCCAGGCTCAGGGCCCGGCCGGTCGGTCGACCGGCCGGGTGGACCGGGAGGGGACTGGCATGTTGAAGGGTTTCAAGGACTTCCTGATGCGCGGGAACGTCGTCGATCTCGCGGTGGCCGTGGTGGTCGGGGCCGCCTTCACCGCGGTGGTCACGGCGTTCACCGAGGCGTTCCTGGAGCCGCTGATCCGGCTGGTGTCCGGGGGCGGTGAACTCGGCGGCACGCTCGTGGTGAACGGCGTCGAGTTCAACTGGGCGATGTTCGTGAACGCCGTGATCACCTTCCTGATCACCGCGGCGGTCGTGTACTTCCTGGTGGTGCTGCCGCTGAAGACGCTGCAGGAGCGGCGCAAGCGCGGCGAGGACGACGGCCCGGCCGAGCCCACGGACGTCGAGCTGCTGAAGGAGATCCGCGACCTGCTGCGCGAGGGCCGCCGCGACGAGGCCGCCGGGCGGCACGCCGCGGACGGCCCCGCCGACTGAGCACCCGGGCCGGGCCGGGCCGGCTCAGCGCGCGACACCGGGGCGGCCGATCCGGGTCAGCACCCGCCGGCGCAGCAGCTCGTACTGCACGCGGCACCGCTGGGGCGGCCCGGGCGGGCGGACCACCACCCGCGGCGGTTGCACCGTCTCGCCCGGGCCGAACTGGTCGTCGGTCAGGTCGATCTCGGCGCCGCCGGGCAGCCGGTTCCACCAGTGGTAGCCCTGCAGGCGGCCGTCGGGGCACCAGACCTCGGCGAGCAGCAGCTCCCCGCCGAACAGGTCCTGCAGCACCAGGGCGGTGGCACCGCACTGCCCGCGCGACGGGACCAGGGGGCTCCAGCTCGCCCGATCCGCCTCGTCACAGGTGTCGCGGCCCCATGCGGACCGCAGGGCGGCGAAGACCTGGGCCGGAGCGGGCGCCGGACGGGTTGCGGTGGTCATGGGGCCGGACGCTAGGACCCGCCACCGACAGTTCCGCTGCGTCGCAGGTCAGGAACCGTCCGGGACCGGCAGGGTGAACCGGGCCGGAAGCGGGATCTCCATCCGGTGCTCGGTGATCCCGTCCGGGCGCTCGACCGCGCCGAGGTCGACGAAACCGTGCCTGCGGTACAGCGCCGCGGCCCGCTCGTTGCCGACGACGACGTGCAGCGCCAGCCGGTGTGCGCCCCAGCCGACGGCGTGCCCGGTGACCGCGCTGATCAGGGCGTCGGCCACCCCGGTACCGCGGGCGTGCGGGGCGACCCAGAGCGAGATCAGATCGGCGACGCCGTCCGGGTCCGGCGGGACCGCCACCACCTGCCCGCACGGCCGTCCGTCCAGCTCGGCGACAAGGTGGCGACCGGGCGCACGCAACCGCTCCCGCCAGTCCTGCTCACCGGCCCCCACCCAGTCCGCGAGCCTGCTGTGGAACGCCCGCGGCGCCTCGGCCAGAGCGGCCAGCCGCAGGTCACGCCAGATCCGCCAGTCGTCGAGGCCCAGCTCTCGCACGGTGATCAACGAGCGCCTCCCGTGGTGCGGACGGACGCCGAACCTAGCAGCGCCGCGCCCGGCCACGGTCGTGCGACCGGCGAACCATCGAACCGGTGACGGCGAGACTCACACAGGCGACCACGGCCGTCGTCTGGAGCACCGGATGCCCGCGTACCAGCAACGTCACGACCATGGCCGCGACGAGGGCCGCACCGGTGCCGCATGCGGCGGGCGGACGGGCGGCGGCGGGGATCGCGGCGCGGAAGCCGGCCGCGGCAGCGACGAGCGCGGCGGCCAGCAGCGTCGCGACCACCGCGTCCCACCAGGTCCACCCGGTCGTCACCCGGTTGCTCCGTCCCGGCGCCGGACGGCGCCCCCGGTCAGCATGCCGCGGCCGATCGCGCCCGGCCTCGGCAAACCTGATGACCCGGCGGGGGCCCGCTCCGGCGCGGACGGTCGGCACCGCCGGGTACGAGCTGCGAGGATGCCGCGGTGGATCCCAGGGTGGTGCGGACACGTCGGCGGCTGCAGGACGCTCTGCTGGAGCTGGCCCGTGAGCGGCTCCTGGAGGCGATCACCGTCGCCGACGTCGCGGAACGCGCCGGGGTGAACCGCAGCAGTTTCTACCAGCACTACACCGACAAGGAGGCGCTGCTCGCGGATGCGCTCAGCGCGCAGGCCACACTGGCCGGCGCGGACCTGTCGGATCTGGTGCTCGCCGAGATCGGCCAGCAACCGCCGGCGGCCCTGCTGCGCTGGTTCGCGCACGTGGCCGACCACGCGACGCTCTACCGGCAGGCCCTCGGCGGGGCGGCGGCGCCGGATGCGGCGGCGGTGATGCGGCGTTGGATGCAGGAGTTCGTCGCCGACACCGCCCAGCGGATGGGCTACACCGAGTCCGAGGCCGGGATCCCGCTCGACGTCTTCGCGGCGGGGATGACCTGGTCGCTGCTGGGCGTCGCGGCGAGCTGGCTGGAGCGCGACCCGCTACCCGCCCCGGAGACGGCCGCCGGGTGGGCGTGGCGGATGCTGGTGCGCCGGGACTTCTGACCCTGATCGGGGCCCCGGCGGGCCGTGTCGCCCGGGCCGGGTCCATCGGCCCGGGCGACACGCGGTGCGGTCTCGGGCGCTCAGCCCTGGACGATCCCGGAGTTGCTCTGGTCCACCGTGGTGCTGGACTGCGAGACCGGGCCGCCGGACAGCAGGCCGCCGATGTTGATCGACGGGTTCACCGTGGCGTCGATGCCGATCAGGCCGCCCTTCTGGGAGGCGTAGCCGCCGCCCGGCCCGTAGCCGGAGCCGGACTGGAGGACACCGCTGTTCGACCGGTCGATGTCGGTGGTCGCCTGCTCCACCGCACCGGAGTTGAGGATGCCGCCGACGTTGAGCGACGGGCTCACGTCGAGGCCCAGACCCACCAGGTCGTCGACCTGGACGGCCTCGCCCGCGCCGCAGCCGGACTGCACGATGCCCGAGTTGGACTCGTCGATGGCCGCGGTGTACTGGGAGACGGGGCCGCTGTTGGCGATACCGCCGATGTTCAGGCCCGGGTCGACGGCGGCGTCGAGGCCGATCAGGCCGCCCTTCTGGGAGGCGAACGACGGGGCGCAGTCGCGGTCGTTGTCGTGGCCCTTGCCGCCGCCGTGGTAGTCGCCGGCGAACGCCATCCCGGCCGAGCCGAGGGCGAGCGGGACGGTCAGGGCGCCGACGGTGGCGATCCGCCGTGCGGTACGGCGGGCGGAGGAGGTCTCGGGGGCGTTCATGGTTCTCCTTCTCATCTGTGTGAACCGACCGCCAGCCTTCACGCTGTGTCACGGCCCGGTGTCGCAGAACGTACGGAATGCCTCCACGCAAGAGGACGTCGCCCCTCACTTGGTGTCCGTTCTGGCCGACTCGGGACCGGATCCGGTACCGCTCGACGTTGATCAACTACACATAGTGCTATCCAGCAGGTGTCGGATAAACACTCTCCGTAACGGAACGACGCTTCACCGATTGTTACGATCGGCACCTGAGGAGAGATAGAGATCACATCAATGCAACGGGGGCGGCGCCAGCGCGTCCTAGGGTCCGATCACTTTCTCGGACACCGTGGCGACACCCCGTCGAATAGGGGACGACGTGCTGAGATGACCCGGTCGGAGCAACGAGCGCTGGACCGTTCCCCGCCTTTCACCGCACCGCTCGCCGCATATCGATCGGCGAACGGCCCTCTTGCGAGACGGCCCCGCCGCTCTCCACGCAGGATTTCGACACCCCTTGATCGAACTCCTGCTGAGCTGCGACTACGCCATACAGCGTGATCGACTGCGCTGTCCGGCCGAGAGAGGCAGCCGGTCGCGAAGCCCGACACCTGTCGGAGAACTCCGGCTAGGGTCGGCGCGGCACGGAACGCACGCTCCCCCACGCACGGCCCGGCCGTGTCCGTACGACATCGACGAGGAGTCCGTCGGATGCCGACTCTCACCCGGCGCAGCTTCCTGACCGGCGCGGCCGCCGTCGGCGGCGCCGCCGCACTCCACCTCGGCACCCGGCCCGCCCTCGCGACGCCGGCCCGGGCCCGCGAGGAGCGGCGGCGCGCGGTCGTCGTCGGCACCGGGTTCGGCGGGGCGATCACCGCGGCGCGCCTCGCCCGGGCCGGCGTGCCGGCACTCGTGCTCGAACGTGGCGTCCGCTGGCCGGTCCGGCCCGGCGGCGACACCTTCCCGCTGATGTTCTCCCCGGACCGCCGGGCGTCGTGGCTGACCCCGGGGCCGGTGCTCACCGGGTCGCCGCCCGCCGTCTGGGCGCCCTGGACCGGGGTCCTCGACCGGGTCCGCGGCATCGGGATGGACGTGCTGTGCGGTGCGGGCGTCGGCGGCGGCTCGCTCGTCTACCACGGGATGACGATGCAACCCTCGGCCGCGACGTTCGCCGCGTCGATGCCCGCCGAGCTCGACTTCGAGCAGTTCGACCGCGACCACTACCGCCGGGTCGAGTCGGTACTGGCCCCGGCGAGCATCCCGGACGACGTGCTCGCACACGGCCGCTACCGCAGCTCGCGGCAGTTCCTGCGACGCGCCGACGAGGCTGGCACCCCCGGCTTCCGGGTCCCGCTGCCGATCGACTGGGACGTGGTGCGACGCGAGCTGCGCGGCGAGCTCCCGCCGTCCTACAGCACCGGGGACGTGCTCTACGGCGCGAACAACGGCGGCAAGAACACCGTCGACCGGACCTGGCTCGCCGAGGCCGAGGCGAGCGGCCTGGTCGAGGTCGCGCCGCTGCACCGGGCCACCGACGTCGAGCGGGACCGCTCCGGCCGCTGGGTGGTCCACACCGAGCGGATCAGTACCGACGGTGTCGTGCAGGAGCGGATCCGGGTCGTCAGCGACGCGCTGTTCCTCGCCGCGGGCTCGGCCGGCACCACCCGGCTGCTGGTGAAGGCACGGGCGACAGGGCTCGTTCCGGACCTGCCGGACGGCGTCGGCACCCGGTGGGGCAACAACGGCGACCGGATCTTCGCCTGGACCCCGGTCGGGGAGAGCCCCGGGGCGCTGCAGGGCGGGCCGGCCTGCGTCGGTGTCCGCGACTGGTCGGACCCGGCGCGGGCCCTCACCGTCATCCAGGCGGGCGTGCCGTTCCCGGTCGACGTGGGCACCACCAGCGTCATCGGGTACGGCATCGTCGAACCGCGCGGCGAGTTCCGCTACGACCCGGTGCGCGACGACGCCGTCCTGCACTGGAGCCAGGCCCACGACGCGCAGCTGACCCGCGACATCGCCGCCCGGATCCGCCGGATCGTCGGGGGCGGCCTGGTGACCGGCCTGCTGAACCCGACCGCGGACACCACCGCGTTCGACACCACGACCTACCACCCGCTGGGCGGGGCGACCATCGGCGACGTGTGCGACTCCGCGGGCCGCGTCCTCGACCAGCGCGGTCTCTACGTCGTCGACGGTGCGCTGATCCCAGGCTCGACCGGGGCCTGCAACCCGTCCATGACGATCGCCGCGCTCGCCGAGCACGTCATGGACGGGATCCTGCGGACCGACCTGGGGCCGGTGTTCTGACCGCGGACGGCTGCTGGCCGGACGGTGCCGCCCCGCCTGCGGTGACCTGCCGGACGACCGGCTACCCCTGGCGGGTACCGCGCAGCAGCGTCGCGAGCGCGCGGGCCGGGCTGCTCAGACCATTCCAGCTCCGGCACGCGACGAGCAACTCGCGCTGGGCCCACCGGTCGCGCAACGGCACCCCGACCAGACCGTCGGCGACGTCGCGGGCCGGGAGCACGGCGATCCCCACCCCGGCCGCGACCGCGTGGCAGACCGAACCCGCGTCCGGGAACCGGGCCCGGTGCCGCGGATGGCCGCCGAGCGGGACGGCGTGCAGCCGCAGGTGCTCCTCCAGCGGGCTGCCCTCGGAGTAGCCGACCAGGGCGTCGTCGTCGAGGACCTCGGCGAACGCGACCTCGGCCCGCCCGGCGAACCGGTGCCCGGGATGGACCACGACGACCAGCGGATCCGGCCCCAGCGAGATCGACTCCAGCCGGCCGAGCTCGACGTTGTCGGCGAGCACACCGAGCTCGGCGCGGCCGTCGGCCAGCGCCGCGACGATGCGGTGGCTCGGCTGCTGGACCAGGTCGACGTCGACATCGGGATGCTCGTGCAGGAATCCGGTCACCGGGCCGGTGAGCAGCGTCGCGCCCGCGGAGTTCGTCAGGATCGTGACGGTCGCCGCGTGCCCACCGGCCAGGTCGGCCAGCTCCAACCGCATCCGGTCGTGCCGGCCGACGATCTCGCGGGCGTGCGAGGCCAGCAGTTCGCCCTGCCGGGTCGGCGTGACGCCGCGCCGGTGCCGGTCGAGCAGCGGGAGCCCCGCCGCGCTCTCCATCGCCGCGATCCGGCTGCTCGCCGATGCCAGTGACAGGTGCACCAGCTCCGCGCCGCGGGTGATGGACCCCTGTTCGACGGTCCCGAGGAACAACCGGAGATCGAGCACCTCGAACGTCATTCCCGGACCCTACAGACTCAGTGGAAACCGAAGGCTGCGTACGCTTATCCGCTCTTCCAGACCATCCGCGCCGCGCGCAGACTTCGAGTGTGAACAGTGCAGAGCGGTCGGACACGGAGCGCGCGGTGCAGCTGCGCCGGATGACTCCCGCACTCGTCGGAGTGCTGGTCGTCCTCGCGCTGTGCCTCGGGCACCTCGCCGGGCTCCGGGTCGTGGCCCGGGAGGTGCCCGAGGCGCACAGCACGGTCGCGACCGTGCTGGCCGTCGTCGAACGGCCGGAACCCGGCGGGCCCGCCCGCAGCACCGTCCGGGCGCAGTGGACCGGGCCCGACGGGCGTTCGCACCTCGGACCACTGGTCCTCGGCGGACGTCCGGACCCCGGGGACACCCGCACCGTGTGGACCGACTCCGACGGTGCGCCGATGCGGGCCCCCACCGAGGGGAACGCGACGGCGGTCACGACGGCGGCGCTGGTACTCGCGGTCGGCGGCGGGCTGCTGCTCCGGCTGCGGATCGCGACCTCGCGCCGGGCCGCACGGGAGATCGCAGGCGCCTGGGCGACGGTCGAGCCCGGGTGGAGCGGGCGCGCAGGCGCCGCGTAGCGGGAACCTCACCCGGGGCCCGGTCCCGGACGAGCGCGGGATCCTGGACGCGGCGGTGAGCGGCGCCCGCGCGTCGTAGGGTCTGCGGGTGGACGAAGCCGCCTACCTGACCGCCACCAGGGCCGGCTACGACGCGATCGCCGAGAGCTGTTCCGCCCTGTTCCGGGCGGAGTTCGACGGCGCCCCGCTCGACCGCGCGTTGCTCGCCGGGTTCGCCGAGACGGTCCGCCGGGACCATCCCGACGCGCTGGCGGTCGAGGTGGGGAGCGGACACGGGATCGTCACGTCGTTCCTCACCGCCCATGGTCTCGCCGTCAGCGGGATCGATCTGTCCCCCGCCATGGTCGCGCACGCCCGCCGTGCCCATCCGGCGATCGGCTTCGAGGTCGGCGAGATGGGACGGCTCCCCCACCCGGACGGGGGCCTGGCCGCGGTGATCTCCTGGTACTCCCTGATCCATGTCCCGGCCGACGATCGGCCCGCGGTTCTCGCCGGTTTCCACCGGGTGCTGCGGCCCGGCGGCTACCTGGCGCTCGCCTTCCAGGCGGGGACGGACACCCACCGCCACGACGAGGCGTTCGGGCACGAGATCTCGCTGGACTTCCACCGGCTCGACCCCGACGAGGTCGCGGCACAGCTCGCCGGCCGCGGGTTCGAGGTGGTCGCCCGGATGGTGCGGTTGCCGGATCCGGGCAGCGCGGTCGCGCCGGTCCCGCAGGCGTTCCTGATCGCCCGCAAGCCGACTCCTCCTCGCTGACCACGATCCCACCCGAGGTGCCCCATGCCCGTACTCGCCGCCGCCCGCCGACACTCGGTCGGCTGCCGAACGGACGGAACAGTCATCGCGGTCGGCGACGGCCGGGCAGGTGAGTGCGACGTGGACACGTGGACCGACGTCATCGCCGTCGCAGCAGGAAACGTGCACACCGCCCGCAATACCGGACGTTCGCACACGGTCGGTCTCCGTTCCGACGGCACCGTTCTCGCGACCGGCTGGGACGACGACGCCCAGTGCGACACGCGGGCCTGGACCCGGATCACGGCGGTCGCCGCCGGCTGGCGGCGCACCGTCGGGCTGCGGGACGATGGCACCGCCGTCGCGACGGGGCGGGGCGCGGAGGGCCAGTGCGCGGTCTCCGGCTGGCGCGAGCTGACCACGGTCGCGTGCGGTGACTGGCACACCGTCGGCGTGCGGGCGGACGGTACGGCACTGGCCGCGGGTGTCGACACCCGCGGCCAGTGCGACGTCGACGACTGGGCCGAACTGATCGCGGTGTCCGCGGGCCACCTGCACACCGTCGGGTTGCGTGCCGACGGAACCGTGGTCGCCACCGGCGGAAGCTCCCGGGCGGACTCCGGAACAGCGAGTGAGTGCGACGTCGGTGGATGGCAGGGCATCGTCGCCGTCGCGGCGGGAAGTCGCCACACAGTGGCGCTCCGGGGTGACGGTCGTGTCCTCGCCGTCGGGGACGACGCTCACGACCGGTGCGCCGTACACGACTGGAGCGGGATCGTCGCGATCGCTGCGGGGTCGGCCCACACACTCGGCCTCCGGTCCGACGGAACGGTCCTCGCCACCGGGGACGTGTCGGCTGGACGATGCGAGGTTCACCGGTGGCGGCTGGTCTGACGTCCCCCACCGATCGGCGGGGTGCGCCGGGCGACGGGGCGCCGTCGACCCGCTCCCGCGACGTCTACAGCCTCGCGCGCATCGCCGGCCATGGGGTGACCTGGAATCCGGCCCGCTCGTACATGCCCCGCCCTGCCTCCGTCGCCATCAGCTCGGCCCGGCTCACGCCCGTCCCACCGGCCCACCTCATGACCGCGCCGAACGCCCGCCGTGCATGGCCTGCACCACGGTGCGCCGGGAAGGTGCACACGTTGCTGACCAGGACGTCCCGCCCTTCCGGGTCGGCCGGTGACGGCGCCGCGTCCCGGACGGCACCGACCGCGCCTGCCACGACCCCGACGTCCGTCTCGACCACGAAGATCCCGTAGTCGGGATGGTCGAGACGTTCCGCGAACCAGCGGTGAGCCCGATCCCTCCAGCCCGCAGGGCTGACGTCCACGCCCATCGCGTGGAACATCTCGGCCCGCAGTTCGACGAGCACCGGCAGGTCGTCGGGGGTCGCCCGGCGCGCCGACCCGCTCCGGAGCCGGTCGGCACCGGGCCTCCGGGGGTTCACGCGGCTCCCTGCCGGGGCTCTCGACACGGCCGGTCCGGACCGCGACCCGGAACGGGAGCACGTGGCGAATCCGTCCGACGTGTCAGGCCCACGACGAACGACCGAACAGTGTGACGCCGAGGTCTGCGGCGGCGGCGAGAAGTCGTTCGTCGCGTCCAGATCGCGGTCCGGGCCAGCCGCGCGGAACCCGGCAGATGGACGTCGACGGCACTCAGCCCGCGCCCCCCCCAGCCGCTCACGGTCGACCAGCTCCAGAAGCTCGTCGTGGCGCAGTCGCGGCGCACGGGTCAGGGCCCGGAGCAGCGACAGCATCGTGTCGCGTTGAACGAGCGTGCCCAGCGCGAGCTCCTCGATGACTCCGTCGTGCGTCACCACGGCGTCGTCACCGAGGAGTACCCGGAGATCGGGCTCACTCCGGTGCAGGTGGTCGAGCCGCACCGATGTGTCGACCAGGATCACGCGATCTCGTCATGCCGACGGGGCGCCGACGTCGCCTCCGGATCCGTGCCTCCGAGCGCAGCGAGCCGACGTGCACTCTCGATCCGCACCAGTGCCTCCGGGCCCGCCCGCAGAAGCGCCGATCGCTCGTCGATGCCCGTGAGCTCACTCGCCCGCGCGACCAGCTCGTCATCGACTGTCGTCACCCGCCGACGCCGGGGGCGACCACCGTCAACGACGCGGTACGGGCGGCCTCGGCGAGCCGCTTGTCATAGGTCACGAACGCCGAGACGTCCTTCCCCGAGGCGACGAGTTGGTCGGCGGTCGCCAGGTGGACGGCATCGAGCGACCGTAGGTGCGGGTCGACGTAGGCGGCAGCAGTTGCTCGGATCGCAGCATCGAGTTCGACTCGGTCGATCCGCGCCAGCGTCGCCGCCACTGCGCCCAGCACCTCCGGCTGGCTACGCCGCAGAGCGCGCGGGACCTCGACCTCCACCAGCGCCGACGCGACCAGGCGCTGTCCGGCGCGCTCGTTCAGCCACGTCACCAGGGCCGGTGTCTCGTCCTCTTCCCGGACCAGTTTGACGACCGCGGCCGAGTCCAGGTAGATCACCAGCGTTCCTCGTCGCGGAGGTCCTGCAGCAGGCGCCCGGCGTCGGAACCGGGTGCGGCGCGATGAGCTGGCATCGGGATCGGTCCGGCGATGGTCGCGGGCACCACCCGACCGTCGGCCACCCAGTCGTCGAGCTCACCGACGCCGGCCGGAACGATGCGGCCGATCACCCGGCCGTGCCGGGTGATCTCCACCGTCTCGCCACGCTCCACCCGCGCCAGCACCGCCGCCGTGTCCTGGTTCAGCTCCCGCATCGCGACCTGCTCCACAGCGACAAATGTACTACACATGTAAGATAAAGCTGGGCCATCGCTCGGACGATGAACCTGAACCTGACGGGTTTCGCATCCCGCCTATCGCTCACGCTGCGGCGGTACCCCGCCGGAAGGTGGGACGAGCGTCGTCAGCTCGGGCAGTTCCTGCACCAGTCCCTCATCGAAGGTGGCCAGCAGCGAGCCGGGCCTCCCCGCCGTCAGGCTCGCCAGGTAGGCGCCGGTCACCTGGCGGTGACCTCGGACGTGATCGAGGCCCGCGTCGGCGTACGAGACGGAGTCGGGCCAGAAGTCACAACGGGGCAGCGCGTGGACCGCCCGTAGCACCGCGGTCGCCACTGACGGCGTCTCCCCCGTACGGATCAGGAATCGAACCAGTGCGCCCTCCACCACCGGGCACACCGCGAAGCGCTCGACTCCCGCTGCCCACTTCGATGCTCGATCGTGGTGTTCGTGCTCCGCGACCGTGAGTGCGATCAGGACGTTCGCGTCGAGGAGGTAGGTCGTCACTCCTCGTCCAGCGCCGCTGCGACATCCGTCGAGGACACCCGACGGCCGACGCTGACGACCGGGAATCCCGACCGCTCGTCGACGGCGATCACCGCCGGCTCACCGAACTGGACCAGTCCACGCGCCGCCAGCTCGGCGACCACGGCCGAGAGCGAGATGCCGCGGCGCTCGGCGATCTCCTTCGCCCGCCGGTGCACGGCGGGCGGTAGGTCCACGGTGGTCCGCATGACTGCATCATAACTGCATCAGTGATGATGCACGGTCGTCACTCGCCTGCGCAACAAGGTCGTCGTCGATCGCCACCGTCGTCCGGACGGACACTCAGCAGCTCACATCGCATCATCCGACGCAGTCGATGATGCAGTCGATGCAGCCACGACAGTCGTGCCGACGCATGGTCCCGCCGGATCCACCGCAAGCCGTGCCACCGGCGGTCCGGATCAGACGTTGAAGCGGAACTCGACCACGTCACCGTCGGCCATGACGTAGTCCTTCCCCTCCATCCGCACCTTCCCGGCGGCCTTGGCGGCGTTCATCGAGCCCGCGGCGACGAGATCGTCGAACGACACGACCTCGGCCTTGATGAAGCCGCGCTCGAAGTCGGTGTGGATGACCCCGGCCGCCTGCGGGGCGGTGGCCCCCTTCGGGATCGTCCAGGCGCGGGACTCCTTCGGGCCCGCGGTGAGGTAGGTCTGCAGGCCGAGCGTGGCGAACCCGGCCCGGGCCAGCTGCGCGAGGCCCGGCTCGTCCTGCCCGATCGATTCCAGCAGCTCGGCCGCGGAGGCGTCGTCGAGCTCCAGCAGCTCCGCCTCGACCTTGGCGTCGAGGAAGACCGCCTGCGCCGGGGCGACGAGGTCGGCGAGCTCCTTGCGGCGGGCGTCGTCGGTGAGGACGGCCTCGTCGGCGTTGAAGACGTAGAGGAACGGCTTGGTGGTGAGCAGGGTGAGCTCGCGCAGCGGCGCGGCGTCGACCCCGGCCTGGAACAGGGTCCGCCCGCTGTTCAGCACCTCCGCCGCGGCCTGGGCGGCCTCCAGCACCGGACGCCGGTCCTTGTGCGTCCGGGCCTCCTTCTCCAGCCGCGGGAGCGCCCGCTCCAGGGTCTGCAGGTCGGCGAGGACCAACTCCGTCGCGATCGTCTCGATGTCGCCCGCGGGGTCGATCCGGCCGTCGACGTGCACCACGTCGGCGTCGTCGAAGACCCGCACGACCTGGCAGATCGCGTCGGACTCGCGGATGTTGGCGAGGAACTTGTTGCCCAGCCCGGCGCCCTCGGAGGCCCCCTTGACGATCCCGGCGATGTCGACGAACGACACCGTCGCGGGCAGGATCTTCTCCGAGCCGAAGATCCGGGCCAGCTCGCCCAGTCGCGGGTCCGGCAGCGGGACCACCCCGACGTTCGGCTCGATCGTCGCGAACGGGTAGTTCGCGGCGAGCACGTCGTTGCGGGTGAGCGCGTTGAACAGGGTCGACTTGCCGACGTTGGGCAGACCGACGATGCCGAGGGTGAGGGACACGGACGACCAGCGTAGTCGCCCCGCGCAGACCCTCCTCAGTCCGGTTCGAGCCGGTACCCGGTGCCCCGGACGGTGACGATCCGGTCGGCGCCGAGCTTGCGTCGCAGGTAGCGCACGTAGACCTCCACGACGTTGGACCCCGAACCGGGCTCACCGCCCCACACCAGCCGGAGCAGCTGGTCCCGGGAGAGCACCTGCCCCGGGTGTCGCAGGAACGCCTCGGCCAGCGCGAACTCCCGCGCGGACAGCCCGATGGTCCGCCCGTGCAGGGTCACGTGCCGGGTCCGCGGGTCCAGCTCCAGACCGCCGGCCGCCAGCACCTCCGGTCCCGGCGCCGGTCGGGAGCCGGCCAGCCGCAACCGCACCCGGGCCAGCAGCTCCTCGAAGTGGAACGGCTTGGCCATGTAGTCGTCGGCACCGCCGGTGAGCCCGGCGACGGTGTCGCCGACGCTGTCCCGCGCCGTCAGGATGATCACCGGGGTGGTGCACCCGGCCGCGCGGACCCGCCGGAGCACGGCGAACCCGTCCAGGCCGGGCAGCCCGATGTCGAGCACCATCAGGTCGAACCCGCCCCCGACGACGTGGTCGTGGACACCGGGCCCGTCGGGCACGACGGTGACCTCGAAACCGGCGGTGCCCAGTCCCTTCTTCACGAACGACGCGATCCGGGGCTCGTCCTCGGCGAGCAGGATCCGGCCGCTCACCGCACGTCCCGCGGCAGGTCGAGGGTGAAGGTGGCGCCGCACCCGGGAGTGCTCTCCAGCAGCACCCGGCCGCCGTGGGTGGTCGCGATCGCCTCGACGACGGACAGGCCGAGTCCGGCACCGTCCGAGCGCGGGGCGTCGGCGCCGCGGGCGAAGCGCCGGAACACCCGGGGCCGGTCCTCCGGCGCCACCCCGGGGCCGGTGTCGGACACCCAGATCCGCAACCGTCCGTCGACGACCTCCGAACCCAGCGCGATCCGGTCTCCCGGTCCGGTGAACCGGGTCGCGTTGTCGGCCAGCGCCACGACCGCCTGGGTGATCCGGTCCGGGTCGATCCGCGCGCGCACCGGTGCGACCGACTGCAGCAGCCAGTCCCGGTCGGCGAGACCGGTGAGCTTGCCGAACAGGTCGCGGGTCAGCTCGGCCACGTCGACGTCCTCCGGCCGCAGCAACGACGGCTGCCGGGCGCGGGTGAGCGCGAGCATCTCCGACACCAGGCGCTCCATCCGTCGCAGCTCGTCGTCGACGAGTGCGACGGTGCCGGAGACGTCCTCGGGGTCGTTCGGATCCAGCACCCCGAGGTGCCCGCGGACGATCGTGATCGGTGTGCGCAACTCGTGCCCGGCGTCGTCGACGAACCGGAGTTGCGCCTCCGTCCCGGTCTGCACCCGGTCGAGCATGGCGTTGACCGTCCCGGCCAGTTCGCCGATCTCGTCGCGCGCCCCGGCCTGCTGCGGCACCCGGTGCGACAGGTCGGTGCCGGTGATCGCGCGGGCGGTGGTGGCGACGTCGCGCACCGGGCGCAGGACACGGCCCGTGACCAGCCACGCACCGGCCGCGGTGAGCAGTGCGGCCGCGACACCCACGACGGCCGTCGACCGGGCGGCCCCGTTCGCGAACCCGTACTCCTGGTCGGTGAAGCGGCCGATCACGACGACACCGCATGCGGGGTCCCCGGCCGGACCCACCGGCAGCGCCGACCACCGCACCTCACCGTCGGCACTGTGATGGGTGCCGCGGGTGGGTCGCCGGACGGACGAGACCAGCGCGGTGAACGCCGGGTCCTCCCGCAGCGCCGTCCGCGGGCCGGCCGGGCGGGACTCCCGGCGGAGCCGGCCGTCCAGATAGCCCAGCAACGTCTCGTCCGGCCGGGCGGCGGTGATCGCCCAGCGCAGGATCTCGTCGGTCGAGCCGAACGGCCGGCCGGTCGTCGGATCGATCCCGGTCCCGGTCACCCGGGCGAACTCGGCGGTCCGCGAGTCGAGCGCGGTCTCGATCCGGCGGTCCGCCTCGTCGAGCAGCAGCAGCCAGGTGACCAGCGTGCCGACACCGAGCGAACCGAGCGCGAGCAGCAGTACCCACCCGACGATGCGGGTGCGCGCGGCGGTCGCGCGCCCTGCACCCCGGCGACTGCGGCCGCCGTCGGCGGGTTCGCTCGCGATGGTCGCCTCCTCCTCGGACGGTGCCTGGTCATGATCGCGTACGGGCTCGCCGCGGGATCGGCGACTCCCCTCGCCATGTGTCACACAGCGTCGCTGTCGTTACTCCGACCGGAGTACGTCATACTGCGCCGAGCACCGGGTCGTGACGCAACGTTCACCGTCACGGCCCGGGCATCACCCGGAGGGCCCAGAACCGGTCCCGGCGGGTGGGAACAGAGGTTCCGAGACCGAGGGGAATCCATGCGACTGCCGGGGATGCACGCCCTGCTGACGACCGGGGTGGCCGTGCTCGCCACCGCCGGCACCGTGTCCGCCGTGTCGTTCAGCGCGACCGGCCCCGACGAGCCACCACTGCCGCCGGCACCGGTGTCCTCCGTCCCGCCACCGGCCCCGGCCTCCTCACCGTTCACCGTTCCGCCCACCGGCGCCTACGACGAGGACGGCGGCGGGTGGCCCGGGCGATCCGGTGGGGACGCGGGAGGGTCGTCCGGCACCGGACCGGCGTCCGGGGGCGCGCCCGGCGCGCCCGGCGGCGGGGGCTCCGCCGGTGCCACCGGCGGCGGGAGCGGGATCGGCACCGGCAGCGGTGACGACGTCGCAACCGGCGGTGGAGGTGCCGGTGGCGCGGCGCCGGGCGGCACCGGTGACGAGGCCGAGACGCCGGTGCCCGCAGACCCCGCCGACCCGCCGTCCACCTCCCCCGGTGACGGTCTCCCGCCGCGCGGCGCACCGGACGACGAGGCCGAGCGCAGGCAGCAGATCGAGTTCGCCTGCGAGCGGGGCTGGATCCGCGGCGCCGCCTGCACGAGCTGACCGGGGCCGCCGACACCGGCGACCGATTCCCGCGAGTCCCGGGCCGTCGGTGGTGGCATGGTCGATGTCGTGCTGCTCGACCACGACACCTGCTACCGGGCCGTGTCCGCCAAGGACGCCCGGTTCGACGGCCAGTTCGTCACCGCCGTGCGGACCACCCGGATCTACTGCAGGCCGTCCTGCCCGGTGCCGCCGCCGAAGGCGCGCAACGTCGACTTCCTGCGCACCGCGGCGGCGGCCCAGGCAGCCGGCTACCGGGCGTGCCGCCGGTGCCTGCCCGACGCCGTCCCCGGGTCCCCGGAGTGGAACCTGCGGGCGGACGCGGCCGGGCGGGCGATGCGGTTGATCGCCGACGGCGTCGTCGAACGGGAGGGGGTGCCCGGGCTGGCCGGGCGGCTCGGGTACTCGACCCGCCAGCTCGGCCGGATCCTGTCCGCCGAGCTCGGCGCGGGCCCGCTCGCGCTGGCCCGGGCGCAGCGCGCGCACACCGCCCGGATCCTGGTCGAGACGACCCCGCTGGGGCTGGCCGACATCGCGTTCGCCGCCGGGTTCGGCAGCGTCCGCCAGTTCAACGACACGGTCCGCACCGTCTACGGGGTACCGCCCTCGCAGCTGCGCGCCGAGGCCGCCCGGCGCCCGGCGTGCCACCGGACACCCGCGGGCCCGCCCGGTGCGATCACGCTGCGCCTGCCCTACCGCTCGCCGTTCGACCCGCACGGACTGCTCGACCATCTCGCGCAGCGCGCCGTCGACCGGGTCGAGTCGGTCGAGGGCGGCCGCTACCGGCGCACGCTGCGGCTCCCGCACGGCCCGGCCACCGTCGATCTCGACCTGACCGCGCGCCCGGGGGCGGTGCTGGCCACGCTGCGCGCGACCGACCCGCGCGACGTCGGCCCCGCGGTCTACCGGTTGCGCAGGCTGCTCGACCTCGACTCCGACCCGCAGGCGGTGGACGCCGTGCTGGGTGCCGATCCGGTGCTCGCCCCGCTGGTCGCGGCGACGCCTGGGATCCGGCTGGCTGGCACCGCCGACCCGGCGGAGACGGCGGTCCGCACCGTCCTCGGGCAACAGGTGTCGGTCGCCGCCGCACGGACCGCCGCGACCCGGCTCGCCGCATCGCTCGGTGCACCGCTGCCCGCCGAGCTGCGCGCCGCCGACGGGCCGGACCTGCTGTTCCCGGACCCGGTGACGCTCGCCGAAGGCCTCACCGCGTCGCCGCCGGGCGGACCCGCCCGTCGCGCACAGGCGCTGCGCGGGCTGTGCGCGGCACTGGCCTCCGGTGATCTCGCCCTGGACGCGGGCCGGGACCCGGCCGCACTGCGGGCCGAGCTGTGCGCACTGCCCGGGATCGGGCCGTGGAGCGCCGGATACCTGGCGATGCGGGTGCTGGGCGACCCGGACGAGCTGCTCGCGACCGACCTCGCGGTCCGGCGTGGCGCGCAGGCGCTCGGCCTGCCCGGTGACGCCTCATCGCTGACCGGGCGCGCCCGCTCCTGGTCGCCATGGCGGTCGTACGCCGCCACCCATCTGTGGCGGGCCGCCGTGTCCGCCGCTCCGACCGCTCGGAGGAACACATGACCGGAACTGCTGTCTGGGCCACCCGGGACACCCCGGCCGGCCCCTTCACCGCCGTCGTCGACGACGACGGGCACGTGCTCGCCTCGGGCTGGACGACGTCGGTGGACGAACTGCTGGGACTGATCCACCCGTCGCTGGTCCCGTCCGACGTCGTGCAGGGTGATCTCGGGCCGGTCGGTGAGGCCGTGGACCGCTACCACGGCGGTGACCTGTCGGTGATCGACGACGTGCCGGTCCGGCAACGGTCGGGCCCCTACCGTGAGCACGCCTGGGACGTCCTGCGGACGGTCCCGGCCGGCGCGCCGGTGACCTACACCGGATACGCCGCGAAGACCGGCCGCCCGGCTGCGGTCCGGGCCGCCGCGGGGGCCTGCGCACACAACGCGGCCGCGCTGTTCGTGCCCTGTCACCGGGTGCTGCGCAGCGACGGGACGCTCGGCGGGTTCCGCTACGGCCTCACCGTGAAGCGGTGGCTGCTCGAGCACGAGTCGGCCGACCTGCGGCTCTCCTGATCTCCGGGACCCGGCCCGGACACGCCCGTGAGCTGCGGGTCCACCGAGATTGTCGGAGGCCGGGTGCACGCTGCGCGACGTGGATGTCACCAGCCTTCTCGTCGGGTCGCTGTTCGGTGCCGTGGTGGCCGCCGGCCTCACCTGGCTGCTCGCCTCCGCCCGCTTCCGGGCGGAGGCGGCCGAGGCCGCCCGGGCCGCGGCGAACACGGCCGCGACCACCCGCGCGGATGCGGCGGGTCTGCGCGCGGAGCGGACCGCCCTGCTGGAACGCATCGAGGAGCTGCACGAGTCGCTCGACGAGGCGAGCGCCCGGGCCCGGCGGGCCGAGTCCGATGCCGCGGGCGCGACCGCCGCGCTGCACGCCGAGCGCGAGGCCCGCAGCCAGGCCGAGGCCGGGTTGAAGGACTCGTTCGCCGCCCTCTCGCAGGATGCACTGGCCCGCAACAACGAGGCCTTCGTCGCGCTGGCCGAGAGCCGGATCAAGGAGGCGACGGCAGAACTGTCGGCGAAGGCGCAGGGTGACGAGGCGGCGCGGGCGAAGGCCGTCGAGCGACTGCTCGATCCGGTCTCCGCGGCGCTCGGCCGGGTCGAGGGCCAGCTGCGGTCGGTGGAGAAGGAACGCGAGTCCGCCTACGCGGGCCTGCGCGAACAGGTCCGCGCGATGGCGGTGAGCTCGGAGAAGCTCGGCACCGAGACGAAGGCCCTCGTCAACGCGCTGCGGGCGCCGCAGGTGCGGGGCCGGTGGGGCGAGATGCAGCTGCAGCGGGTCGCCGAGATGGCCGGGATGGTGGAGCACTGCGACTTCTCCACCCAGGTGAGCGCGGACGGGGAGGAGGGCGGTGTCCGCCCCGACATGGTCGTCCGGTTGGCCGGCGGCAAGCAGGTGGTGGTCGACGCGAAGGTGCCGTTCGCCGCGTACCTGGAGGCGGTCGAGACCGACGACCCGGCCGTGCACGAGCAGAAGCTCGCCGCCCACGCCCGCCAGCTCCGCACACACGTCGACCAGTTGGCCGGGAAGGCCTACTGGGAGGCGTTCGCGCCGACCCCGGAGTTCGTGGTCCTGTTCGTGCCGGGCGACCCGTTCCTGGAGGCCGCGCTGCGCTCGGACCCCGGGCTCCTGGAACACGCGTTCGGGCGCAACGTCGTGCTGGCGACGCCGACCACGCTGGTCGCGCTGCTCCGCACGGTGGCCTACGGCTGGCGGCAGGAGGCACTGGCCCGCAACGCCGCCCAGGTGCACCGGCTCGGCCGGGAGCTGCACGGCCGGCTCGCCACGATGGGCACGCACGTCGCCCGGCTCGGCCGCAGCCTCGACTCGGTGGTGGAGAGCTACAACCGCACGGTCTCCTCGCTGGAGGCGCGGGTGCTGGTGAGCGCCCGCAAGTTCACCGAGCTGCAGGTGAGCGACACCGAGCTGACCGAACCCGCGACGGTGGACCGCACCCCGCGCGCGGTGTCCGCACCGGAGCTGGTGGCCTCCGCGGGTGAGGCGCTGGTGTCGCTGGAGGAGCTGGGCCGGGCCGGTGAGGCCGGTGACCGGTCCGACCGCCGGTCGTTCCGGACGGACGGCGCGCGGGGCGACGCGTTCGGCGCCGGGGGCGACGCGGCCGACGAGGGGCACCGGCACTCCACGCGGGGGGAGTTAGGCTGACCGGGTGAACACCGCCCGATCGAGCTCGGCCCGCCGGCCCGGCGGGCCCGCGACCCAGTCGCCGGGGCCCGGGCGGGGTGGCTGGCCGGTCCGGGAGCGTTCGCTGCTCCGGCCGGTGCTCGGGATCCCGCCGGTCGCCGCGATCGGTCTCGCCGTGGCGGCCACCGCACTCGGCGTCCTGATCGACTTCCTGCGGATCGGGACGGTCGGGCGGGTCTTCGAGATCGCTTATCTGCTCGGCTGCGTGCTCGCGGTGTGCTGGGTACGCCGGCGCAGCATCTTCCTGCCCGCGGTGCAGCCGCCGCTGCTGCTGGCGGTGGTCGTCCCGGTGGTCGCGGTCCTGATCGGGACGCCGAGCGGTGGCAGCACCGCCCAGAGCGTGCTCACGGCGGGCGCCCCTCTGATCAACGCGTTCCCGGCGATGGCGGTGACCACCGTGTCGGTGCTGGCGCTCACCGTGTTCCGGTTGCTGCGTCAACGGCTGGGGCCCGGCGACGCGGTCGGTCTGCTGCGCGCCCGGCTCGGCCGCGACCCGGGCGGTCGCGACCCGGACGGCCCGCAGCGGAGCCGTTCCGAGCGGCGCGGCGACCGCGCCGCCGCCCGGGCCGCCCGGCCCGACACCGACCGGCGCGGCAGGCGCCCCGCCGCCGGTCGGGGCACCGCGGAGACCGGGTCTCCGGCCGGCACGGGATCGGCCGGAGCGGTCCGCGGCCCGGCCGCCGCCCGTGGCACCGGCACCACCGGCGGCACCCCACGTGGCACCGGCACCACCGGGAGCACCCCACGTGGCACCGGCACCACCGGTACCTCCCGGAGTACCGGCTCGACCGGGAGCACGTCCCGCGGCGCGGCCGGCATCTCGGGCACCGGCGGCACCCGCGTCCCCGGCCGCGGTGCCTCCCGGCCTCCGTCGGCGACACGCGGAGGCCCGGCCGAGCCGACACGCCGTCGGACCCGCTGAACGGCAACCCGAATCCGGACAGCCCGTCGCGCGTTGTCACTGGTGGGACACCCCGACCTGACCCCGGTGGCCGGGTCCGGCACGACGGACCGGAAGATCGAGGCAACCCGATGCCCCACACGGGCGTCACACAAACCAGGAGCCGGTGCGACCCCGCCGCGCCCCTGAACGTCAGCCGGACGACCTGGAGAACGATGTCCATCACCCGGAACACCCGCTCCCCTCGGCCCGCGATCGTCGTCGCGCTCGTGACCGCGGCACTCGCGCTGATCGGTGTCGGCACCGCACTGGCCGCCACCCCGGCCGCGCAGGCGTTCCGTGAGCAGCCGCTGGTGCCGGGCACCCCGTGCACCATCACCGCCAGCGCCTGCGTCGATCTCGACTCGAAGCAGTCCTGGCTGTTCGAGAACGGCACGATCACCCACGGTCCGGTGCCGGTCGCGATCGGCGGCCCGGGCAAGGAGACGCCGGTGGGTCACTCGTTGCGCGTCTACCGCAAGGAAGAGCTGCACAAGAGCGGCGAGTACACGATGTCCAACGGCGAGCCCGCGCCGATGCCGTGGTCGGTCTTCTTCCAGGACGGCGGCATCGCGTTCCACGAGGGCCGTACCGACACCCCGTCGGCCGGCTGCGTCCGGCTCAGCCGGGAGAACGCCATCACCTGGTTCAACAACCTGGAGATCGGTGACCAGGTCCAGGTGGTCTCCGCCCAGGTGGTGCACGCCGCCCGCGCCTGAGCGCCCGCACCGACGAGAAACGCCCCGGACCAGCACGGTCCGGGGCGTTTCTCGTGACCAGGGCTCAGCGAGCCGCGGCGCGCGCCGGGCGCAGCTCCCTCGGCAGGGAGAACACCAGCGTCTCCTCCGCGGTGTCGACCTCCTCGACCGAGCCGAAGCCACGCTCCGCCAGATGCTCGACGACACCGCGCACCAGCACCTCGGGCACCGACGCGCCGCTGGTGACACCGACCGTGCTGACGCCGTCCAGCCAGCTCTCGTCGATCTCCTTCGCATAGTCGATCAGGTACGAGGCACCGGCGCCCGCACCGAGCGCCACCTCCACCAGCCGGACCGAGTTCGACGAGTTCCGCGACCCGACGACCAGCACCAGGTCGCAGCGCGGCGCCATCGTCTTGACCGCGACCTGACGGTTCTGCGTGGCGTAGCAGATGTCGTCCGACGGCGGGTTCTGCAGCTTCGGGAAACGTTCACGCAGGGCGCGGACGGTCTCCATCGTCTCGTCGACGCTGAGCGTGGTCTGGGACAGCCACACGACCTTGTCCGGGTCGCGGACGGTGACCTTGTCCACGTCAGCGGCCGACTCCACGAGCTGGATGTGCTCGGGCGCCTCACCGGAGGTGCCCTCGACCTCCTCGTGACCGGCGTGGCCGACCAGCAGGATGTCGTAGTCCTCACGGGCGAAGCGCTTCGCCTCCTGGTGCACCTTGGTGACCAGCGGGCAGGTGGCGTCGATCGTCTGCAGCTGCCTGCCCTTCGCCTCGGCCCGCACCGCGGGCGAGACGCCGTGCGCGGAGAACACGACGTGCGCGCCCTCCGGGACCTCGGAGGCCTCCTCCACGAAGATCGCGCCGCGGTCGCGCAGCGTCTCCACGACATGCTTGTTGTGCACGATCTCCTTGCGGACGTACACCGGGGCGCCGTACTTGTCGAGCGCCTGCTCGACCGCCTCGACGGCGCGGTCGACACCTGCGCAGTAGCCGCGGGGCTTGGCGAGCAGGACCTGCTTGGCAGTACCGGACATGGTCTCCAGCGTACGGATCACCTGCGAGGCGGGCAGCGCCACGTGACACGCTCGACCGTCCCCGCGCGACACCGTGGCGCGGATCGGGGGAGAATGGCTCGCATGTCGCCGTTGCCGTTCCCCGTGCGGATCGCCGCGGGCCTCGTCGTGACCGCCGTCGAGCAGGCTCGTGAGCTGCCCCGGCACGCCGTCGAGCTGCCGGTGACCGCGGTCAGCCAGGCGCTGCAGGTGTCGATGCGCCTGCAGCAGAAGATCACCGAGCTGGCGATCAAGGGCGATCGCGCGCTGGGCGCGTTGCGGCCCGCCGACGACGTGCCGAGCTGGGCCACCTTCGACGACGACATCCCGGATCTGAGCCTGCCCGAGCCGCAGCCCGTCACCGACCCGCGCCCCGTCACCGACCCGCGCAACGGGTCCGTGTCCTCGCTGCGCCCGGCCCGGTCCGGCATCCCGATCGCCCGCCCCGAGCGGTCGGCCGGCGCGTCGAACCGTCCGGAGACCACCTCCGGCGCGCCGTACGCCGTACCCGAGTACCCGACGATGACGGTGCCGCAGCTGCGCGGGAAGCTCCGCACCCTCAGCATCGACGATCTGTCCGACCTGCTCGCCTGGGAGACGGCGCACGAGAACCGCCCGGCCTACGTCACGATGCTGACGAACCGGATCGCGACCCTGTCCCAGGAGACGTGAGCACCCCCGCCTCGGAGGAGAATCCGTGGCCGGTCCGGACGGTCGCCCGCAAGATCGCCGAGTGGGTGGATCGCCTCGGCTCGGTGTGGGTGGAGGGCCAGCTCGCTCAGGTCAACGCCCGGTCCTCCACCGCGTTCCTGACCCTGCGCGACCCGGCAGCCGACGTCTCGCTGCAGCTGATCGCCCCCGCCACGCTGGTCCGCGAGTCCGGGGGCGCGGTCACCGAGGGCAGCCGGGTGATCGTGCACGGCAAACCGTCGTTCTACCTCGGCCGGGGAACCCTGAGCCTGCGCGTCGACCGGATCCGCGCGGTCGGCCTCGGTGAGCTGCTCGCCCGGATCGAGCGGTTGCGCCGGCTGCTCGCCGCGGAGGGGCTCTTCGCCCCCGAGCTCAAGCGCCGTCCGCCGCTGTTGCCGCACACCATCGGCCTGGTCACCGGGCGGGACTCGGCCGCCGAGCACGACGTCGTCACGAACGCGACCCTGCGCTGGCCCGCGGTGCGGTTCCGGATCGAGAACGTCGCCGTGCAGGGCGGGCTCGCCGTCGAACAGATCGTCGGCGCACTGCAGGTCCTCGACCGCGACCCGGACGTCGAGGTCATCGTGCTCGCCCGTGGCGGCGGGAGCGTCGAGGACCTGTTGCCGTTCTCCGACGAGACGCTGTGCCGTGCGGTCGCGGCCTGCCGCACCCCGGTGGTCTCGGCGATCGGTCACGAGCCGGACACCCCGCTGGTCGATCACGTCGCCGACGTCCGGTGCTCGACGCCGACCGAGGCCGGCCGCAGCCTGGTGCCCGACCTGGCCGAGGAGACGGCGCGGATCTCGGGGCTGCGCGACCGTGCGCGCCGGGCGCTGCACGGCTGGGTGGACCGCGAGCAGCGCAGGCTCATCGACCTGCGTTCCCGGCCGGTGCTCGCCGACCCGCTGCGGCTGGTCACCACCCGCGCCGACGAGGTCGCCGACGCCCGCGCCGGCGCCCACCGGGCGATGCTGCGCCGACTGGACCGCTCGGCGTCGGAACTGGGACATCTGACCGCGCGGCTCACCGCGCTCGGGCCGTCGGCCACGCTGGCCCGCGGTTACGCGATCGTGCAGATCCCCGGCGCGGACGGTGTGGTGCCCCCGTTGCTGCGTTCGGTCGCCGACGCGCCGGCCGGGACCGCGCTGCGGATCCGGGTGGCCGACGGCGCGGTCGCCGCGACCGTCACCGGCACCGGCGGTACGGGCCGTTCCGGCACGGCAGCCGCCCCCGGGGATCCGGCCGAGGGCCCGGGCCCCGAGGTTCACGTCGACACCGACCCGGAGGAAGCCCGATGAGCGAGCAACCCGACGTCGACACGCTCGGTTACGAGCAGGCCCGCGACGAGCTCGTCGAGGTCGTCCGCGCACTGGAGGTCGGCGGCCTCGGGCTGGACGAGTCCGTCGCCCTGTGGGAGCGCGGCGAGGCACTCGCCCGCCGCTGCGAGAGCCAGCTCGCCGGTGCCCGCGAACGGATCGAGGCCAAGCTGAACGAAGCCGAGTCGTCGGACACCTGACCCTGGTCCGCGCGGGACCGCGGCAGCACCGCGGGCGGGGTGTCCGATCCGCGTCTGCCGGGGCGTCCCCGTCGCGGATCCCCCGGCCGGCCGGAACGAGCGAGAGGCGGCGCGGCGGGGCGGGTCCGGCGGGGCGGGTCAGCCCCCGCCGACGGTGGGGGCCTCGACCACTGCCTCGGCGAGGATGCGGAACTGCTCGTCGGAGCCCGAACCGGTGATGAGCAGGCGGACCTCGGGGTCACCGGGGAGCGTCGCGATCCGGAACGGTTCCCCGCCCTCGCGCTGGTAGACCTCCCAGTCCAGCCCGCCGGCGTCGACCGTCCCGCGCATCAGCGGCGGGCCGTCGCCCCGCCCGGCCGCCCCCGACTCGGTCGCGAGGACGCCCTCGGCCGTCCCGTCGGTCTGCACCAGGCTGAGGAAGTCGGCATCCGGGGTGACGTAGCCGATCCGGACCGCGGTGCCGCCGCCGTCGACCGGGCCGCGGTCGGTGGAGTTGGCCCGGAACGGCACGTCCGGCACCCGCAACGGGAACGCGGAGCCGACGGCGTACTCGGCCAGACGGGCCGAGGCGTTCACCGTCGGACCGGAGTTCGGGTCCTCGACCGGCATGCCGGGGGCGAACGAGCAGGAGTTCCCCACGCTGAACAGCAGCAGGCCGACCGGCAGGAGGATCAACAGCGCCCCGATCATGTCCCGTACCGAGGTCTCACCCCGCCCCGGCTTGCGCAGCGCCCGGGGCCCGAACCGGGGAGCCGTCCGCCCGACCGGCCGCTCACCGGCGCCCGTCTCGGGGGCGACCGGGCCCGCGGTGTCACCATCGACGTCGTCCGGGCCGTGGCGCGACGCATCGGCCCGCGCGGTCGACGACCCGGCCTCGGCGGCCGAACCGGCACCTGCGGGTCGCACGGTGTCCTCGGGCAGCTCGGCACCGCCGTCCCGGTCCCCCGCGGTCCCCCCGCCGGAGAACTCGTCGGACGGCGGGGATGCGGAGGTGCTCGGATCCGGTCGCGAACTCACCCCCTCATGGTCTCCCAGGCATGGCGTCGGTCGCTCACCACTCCTCCATAGCCGGTCCACGTGCGAGGATCGGGCTGTCGCGTCCCCCGACCGGGGACCGCGCCGAGCACGCCGCCGTGAAGGAGACGTCCGTTGAGCCAGTCGCCCAGCCAGCCCGCCCGCCGCCGTGAGGCACCCGACCGCAACCTGGCGATGGAGCTGGTCCGGGTCACCGAGGCCGCGGCGATGGCAGCCGGCCGCTGGGTCGGCCGCGGTGACAAGAACGGCGGGGACGGCGCGGCCGTCGACGCGATGCGCCAGCTCATCTCGTCCGTGTCGATGCGCGGTGTCGTCGTCATCGGGGAGGGCGAGAAGGACGAGGCGCCGATGCTGTTCAACGGCGAGGAGGTCGGGAACGGCGAGGGCCCGTTCTGCGACGTCGCCGTCGACCCGATCGACGGCACCACCCTGATGAGCAAGGGCATGCCGAACGCGCTCGCGGTGCTCGCGGTCGCCGAGCGGGACGCGATGTTCGATCCGTCCGCCGTCTTCTACATGGAGAAGATCGCGGTCGGTCCGGAGGCCGCGGACGTCATCGACATCACCGCGCCGGTCGCCGAGAACATCCGCCGGGTCGCCCGCGCGAAGCACGTCGACGTCGCCGACGTCACCGTCTGCGTACTGGACCGCCCGCGGCACGAGCAGATCGTCCGCGAGATCCGGACCGCCGGTGCCCGCATCGCCTTCATCTCCGACGGCGACGTCGCCGGTGCCATCGCGGCGGCCCGGCCGACGTCGGGCGTCGACATGCTCTACGGCGTCGGCGGCACCCCGGAGGGGATCATCACCGCGGCCGCGATGAAGTGCATGGGCGGCGAGATCCAGGGCAGGCTCTGGCCCACCGACGACGCCGAGCGCGACCGCGCCGTGGCCGCAGGTCACGACCTGAGCCGGGTGCTCACCACCGGTGAGCTGGTCCGCGGTGAGAACGTCTTCTTCTGCGCGACCGGCATCACCGACGGCCCGTTGCTGCGCGGCGTGCACTACCGGGGCGGCGGCGCGACGACCCAGTCGATCGTGATGCGCTCGAAGTCCGGCACCGTCCGGCTGATCGACGGTTACCACCGGCTGACGAAACTGCGCGAGTTCTCCTCGGTCGACTTCGACCGCCTCGAGGACGAGACACCCCCGCTCCCCTGAGATGAGGTGAGCCTCACCTCACGCAGCGCGGGCGGCGGCGGTGGAGTAGACCTGCGCGTATGAGCGAGGACTACCGCATCGAGCACGACACCATGGGTGAGGTCCGGGTCCCGGCGGACGCGCTGTGGCGGGCACAGACCCAGCGGGCGGTCGAGAACTTCCCGATCTCGGGCCGCCCCCTGGAACGCTCTCAGATCCGCGCGCTCGGCCTGGTCAAGGCCGCCGCCGCCCGGGTGAACGGGGAGCTCGGCGTCCTCGACGCCGATCGCGCGGCCGCGATCGCCGCTGCCGCCGACGAGGTGGCGCAGGGCGTCCACGACGACCACTTCCCGGTCGACGTCTTCCAGACCGGTTCGGGGACCTCGTCGAACATGAACGCCAACGAGGTGATCGCGACGCTGGCGGAGCGGGCGAGCGGCGGGAGCCTGAGCGTGCATCCGAACGACCACGTCAACGCCTCCCAGTCGTCGAACGACGTCTTCCCGACCACGATCCACGTGGCCGCGACCGAGGCGCTCGCCACCGAGGTCGCCCCCGCGCTGGAGCACCTGGAGGCGGCGCTGCGCCGGCGCGCCGAGGACTGGTCGGAGGTCGTGAAGGCCGGTCGGACGCACCTGATGGACGCCGTCCCGATCACCCTCGGCCAGGAGGCAGGCGGCTGGGCGAGCCAGGCCGGTTACGGCGCCGACCGGATCCGCGACGCGCTGCCCCGGCTCGCGGTGCTGCCGATCGGTGGGACCGCGGTCGGGACCGGGCTGAACGCTCCGGACGGGTTCGGCGCCGCAGTCGTCGAGAAGCTGCGTGCGGCGACCGGGCTCGACCAGCTGACCGAGGCGACCGACCACATCGAGGCCCAGGGCTCGCGGGACGGGCTGGTCGAGGCCTCCGGTGCGCTGCGCACGGTGGCCGTCAGCCTCTACAAGATCGCCAACGACCTGCGCTGGCTGTCCTCGGGCCCGCGCACCGGGCTCGCCGAGATCGCGCTCCCGGACCTGCAACCGGGCAGCTCGATCATGCCGGGCAAGGTCAACCCGGTGATCTGCGAGGCGACGATGATGGTCTGCGCGCAGGTCATGGGCAACGACGCCACGGTCGGCTTCTCCGGCAGCCAGGGCAACCTGGAGCTGAACGTGATGATGCCGGTGATGGCGCGCAACGTCCTGGAGTCGGCGCGGCTGCTCGCGAACGCGGCCCGGTTGCTCGCGGACAAGGTCGTCGACGGCATGCAGGCCGACCTGGAGCGCACGCGGGAGTACGCCGAGTCGTCGCCGTCGATCGTGACGCCGCTGAACTCGGTGATCGGTTACGAGGAGGCCGCGTCGATCGCCAAGCAGGCGCTCAAGGAACGGAAGACGATCCGAGAGGTCGTCGTGGAGCGCGGGCACGTCGCGTCCGGGAAGCTCACCGAGGAGCAGCTGGACCGTGCCCTCGACGTGCTGGCGATGACCCGGGGCGAGAAGCGGAGCTGATCACGCCGGCGGTGCCGGTCACGGCCGTCGGCGGGAGCGCTCGCCGGCGGCCCGACCGGGGACGGTGTGCGCTTCGGGCGTCCTCGTCCGATCTGCCGGGGATGCATCACACAACGGTCCGCGACCGCCCGACCGCAGGCGGTCAGTCCATCCGCTGTTCACCTGTTGTCCCCCGTCCGGTCCACCATCGCGTGACACGGTGTGATCCGTCTCGATCAGCGTGACCCGAACGGACCTGCCGGATGACCGATCAGCGCTTCGCGTACGAACCGGTGCACGACCTGCGCAGCGGGCGCTTCGCCGGTGTCGAGGTGGTGCCGCGACGCCCGTACGACGCCGTCGCCGTGCAGGCCAAGGACCGCGGCTGGAGTGCCCGCCAGGTCGCCGAGCTGGACGCTGGCACCGCCGTCTCCGCGGTCGTCTCGGCCCGGGCCGCCCCCGGCACCGCCCTTCAGGTCGACGTCGCCGCCGACACCGTGCTCTACGCGCGGGAGCGGCTGCGGCCGATGCTCGGCGCGGTCGCCCCGCTGCTGGAGGTCGGCCCGCCGATCATCGCGGCGGCGCCGGTCGACCACCTCGTGCCGGCGCTCGCCGAGCTGCGCCGCTGGGGGTTCCGGATCGCGCTGGACGGTGCGGGCCGCACGTTCGGCCCGGAGCTGATCGCCACCGTCCGGCCCGATGTGGTGAAGCTGGAGCCGGACCTCGCCGACGGCGTCCTCGACGCGGGATCCGGTGCCGCGGTGCGCGCCGTGCTGGAGGTGGCCCGCTCGGTGGGCGCACCGGTCGCCGCGACCGGCGTGCGGGACCCGGAACGACTGGCCGGTCTGTACGCGAGCGGCGTCGCACTCGCGCAGGGCCCGCTGCTGGGCGGGACCCGGTCCACCCCCGAGCCTGATCCGGCGACGCTGCCGGAGCTGCTCACCCTGCTGCGTTCGACCAGGGCGGCACCGGTCACCGCGGCTCCGGTCGGCCCACCGGTGCGCGGGCTGGCTGCGCCCGCGGTCACCCTGGCCGCCGACGTCACGGCCGACTCCGCCCGTGAGACGATGCGCGAGCACCCGGAGGCGTCCGGCATCGTGCTCGTCGACGCCGCCCACCGGCCGGTCGGCTACCTGGACCGCAGCCGGTTCCTGCTCGCCATGACGGGCCGGTTCGGGCACGCGCTGTGGGCGAACAAGCCCGCGAACTCGCTCGCCGACCCGCCGCGCACCGTGGACGAGCGGGCACCGCTCCCGCACGCGCTGGAGCTGAGTCTGGCCGGGGAGCCGGCACGGGCCTACGACGACCTGGTCGTCGTCACCCCGGACGGGGTGTGCCGGGGCGTGGTCACCGTCGCGGAGCTGTGGCGCCGGACGATCCGGCCGGCCGGCCCCGCGACGCCCCGGCCGCAGACCGGTGCCGGTGAGGCCCCCCGGGCCGCTCCCGGCCCCGTCGTCGAACGGCCACCGATGGGGCCGCCGTCGCGCACCGCGGTGTGACGGCGGCGCGCTTCTGTCGGGGGTCGCTGCTTCACTGATCGGGTGCTGTTCAGCGACGTCGTCACCACCTCGGCCGCGGTCGGGGCGACCCGGGGGCGCCGGGAGAAGACCACCGCGCTCGCCGATCTGCTGCGGGCGGCCGCGCCCGCCGAGGTCGTACCGGTGGTGGCGTGGCTGTCCGGCACGCCCCGGCAGGGCCGGATCGGCACCGGTTGGCGCACCCTCGCTGCGCTCGAGGTGGCGCCCTCGGCCGTCCCGTCGTGGACGGTGCAGCAGGTCGATGCGCTGCTCGACGAGCTGGCGGGCACCTCGGGGCCGGGTTCCACGGGGCGCAGGCGCGACCTGCTGGCCCGGCTCTACGGTGCCGCCACCGCCGACGAGCAGCAGTTCCTGCACCGGTTGCTCACCGGGGAGCTGCGGCAGGGCGCGTTGGAGGGGCTGATGGTCGACGCGGTCGCCGTCGCCTCGGGTGCCGGGCAGGCCGCGGTCCGGCGCGCGTTCATGCTCTCCGGGCAGCTCCCGGAGACCGCAGCGACGGCGCTCGGCGGCGGGGCCGAGGCCCTCGCTCGGATCGGTCTGCAGGTCGGCCGCCCGGTCCGTCCGATGCTCGCCTCGCCGGGTGACTCGCTGGATGCCGCACTCGCCGCGCTCGGCACCGGGGTGGTCGTCGAGCACAAACTGGACGGCGCGCGCATCCAGGTGCACCGCCGCGGTGACGAGGTCCGGGTGTGGACCCGCACGCTGCGCGAGATCACGGCCACGGTGCCGGAGCTGGTCGAGCTGACCCGGGCGCTGCCCTGCTCGGCGGTGGTGCTCGACGGTGAGACGCTCGCCCTCGACGACGACGGCCGCCCCCGTGCGTTCCAGGACACGATGAGCCGCTTCGGCACCGCGCCGAGCGGCGGCACGGGGGCCGGGGAGGGCCACGTCACCGGTCCCGCCGATCTCACCGACACCGCTCTCGGCACGGAGCGCGGCGTGCTGCTCACCCCGTTCTTCTTCGACCTGTTGCACCTCGACGGGCGGGATCTGGTCGACGAGCCGTTGGAGACCCGGCTCGACCTGCTCGCCGGGTTGCTCGGCGGCGACCGGGAGGCGCCGCTGCGGATGCCCGGGGTGCGGCGTCCCTCGCCGGAGGAGGCGGCCGGGGTGCTGGAGGAGGCGCTCGCAGCCGGACACGAGGGCGTGGTCGTGAAGGATCTGGCGGCGCCGTACGCGGCGGGCCGGCGGGGGCGGTCCTGGCAGAAGGTGAAGCCGGTGCACACCCTCGACCTGGTGGTGCTGGGCGCCGAGTGGGGGTACGGGCGGCGCACCGGGTCGCTGTCGAACATCCATCTCGGCGCCCGCGACCCCGACGGTGGTGAGCCGGTGATGGTCGGCAAGACCTTCAAGGGCATGACCGACGAGCTGCTCGCCTGGCAGACGGAGACGTTCCCGCGGTACGCACGGGCGGAGGCGCCGGGCGTGGTGTATCTGAGACCCGAGCTGGTGGTGGAGGTCGCGGTGGACGGGGCACAGCGCAGCACCCGCTACCGGGGTGGTGTCGCGCTGCGCTTCGCCAGGGTGGTGCGCTACCGGCCGGACAGGACCCCGGCCGACGCCGACTCGCTGGACGCGGTGCGTGCGCTGCTCTCCGGCTGAACCCCGGTGGCGGGCGAGGCACCGGGGCGCGCTCGCAGCACGCCGACGGCGAGCACGCGTCCGTCCACACCGGTGAGCGTCCGCTCGACGCCGAGCAGCGCCGTCCCGGCCGGGACGCCGAGCAGGCTCGCCGCGTCCGGGTCGGCGGGTACCGGTCCGGACCGGGCGCGGATCCGGCCTGGCCGCAGGTGCGCGTCGGCCAGCAACCGGTCGAACGGCCCGGTGTCGGGCACGGTGAGCAGGTCCGCAGCGGCGGGCCCGGCGACGTAGTGGGTCTCGAGCACCGCCCCGCCGCCCGCGGTGTGCGCGACGCACTCGACCCGCAGACAGGGGCTCCCCGTGGGGATGCCGAGCCAGTCCGCGAGCACGTCGGGAGCGGCCACCCCGGAGCGTCCGAGCGGTCGCGGTCGCCCTGCCGGATCGGCGACGACCGACGTCCGGCCCGGGTAATCGGGTCTCCCCGCGATCCGGTGCGCCCCCGGACCGGGCCGCAGCAGTCCTTCCTCGGCCAGCAGCGCGAGCGCCGCCCGCACCGACGAGCGCGGCGCGCCGTAGCGAACCATCAGCTCGTCCTCGCGCGGCAGCAGCCCGCGGATGCGGCGCCCGGCGATCGCGATCCGCAGCAGGTCACGGATCCGGCGCGCGTCGGAGGCGCGCACCTGCGGGATCGGTGACGGCACCGGCATGGAGTCGACGCTAGGCGTGCCGGGTTGCCCGGTGGTTCCCCGCGAATGACAGGTTCGTGACGCACCGCCGGGTCCGCCGGCGGGTAGCATCCCGATACCGTGCGCTTCCTCGACGACCGCCGGCCGGAGCACGACCTCACCTACGACGACGTCTTCCTCGTCCCGCGCAGGTCGTCGGTCGCCTCCCGGTTCGACGTCGATCTCACGACCCCCGACCGCACCGGTGCCACCGTCCCGGTGGTCGCGGCCAACATGACCGCCGTCGCGGGCCGCCGGATGGCCGAGACGCTGGCTCGCCGCGGCGCGCTGACCGTGCTGCCCCAGGACGTCGCCACCGACGCCGTCGCGGGCATCGTCTCGTGGCTGAAGTCGCGGCACCCGGTGTGGGACACGCCGTTGGTGCTGCGGACCGGCGATGCGGTCGCGGACGCGCTGAACCTGTTGCCCAAGCGCGCCCACGACACCGTCGTCGTGGTCGACGACGGCGGCCGCCCGGTGGGCACCGTCAGCGAGGCGGGGTGCGCCGGTGTCGACCGCTTCACCCGGCTCGCGGACGTCCTGGTGCCCGATCCGCTGGTGCTGCCGGTCGACACCGCGCCGCGCGAGGTCTTCGAGCGCATCGACGCACGCCGGGCCTCGGTCGCGCTCGGCCTGGACGCGGGCGGTGGGCTCGCCGGTCTGCTCACCCCGCTCGGCGCGATCCGGGCCGGGATCTACACGCCTGCCCTCGACGCCGCCGGCCGGTTGCGCACCGCCGCCGCGCTGGGGATCAACGGCGACGTCGCGGTGAAGGCGAAGGCGCTGCTGGACGCCGGGATCGACGTCCTCGTGGTGGACACCGCGCACGGGCACCAGGAGAAGATGCTCGACGCGCTGGCCGCGGTCCGCCGGGTCGTCGACGACGCCGGCCTCGCGGTCCCGGTGGCGGCCGGCAACGTGGTGACCGCCGAGGGCGTCGCGGACCTGGCGGAGGCCGGCGCGGACATCGTCAAGGTCGGGGTCGGCCCGGGCGCGATGTGCACCACCCGGATGATGACCGGCGTCGGTCGTCCGCAGTTCTCCGCGGTCGCCGAGTGCGCCGCGGCCGCCCGGGACCACGGTGCGGTGATCTGGGCCGACGGCGGCGTGCGGCACCCACGTGACGTCGCGCTGGCCCTGGCCGCCGGTGCCGCGTCGGTGATGATCGGCTCCTGGCTGGCCGGGACCTACGAGTCCCCCGGCGACCTGCTGTGGGACGAACGCGGCCGGGCGTACAAGGAGTCGTTCGGGATGGCGTCCAAACGCGCCGTCAGCGCCCGGACCCGCGGCGACAACGCGTTCGACCGGGCCCGCAAGTCGCTGTTCGAGGAGGGCATCTCGGCCTCCCGGCAGCGGCTGGACCCCGAGCGCCCCGGCGTCGAGGACGTGCTGGACGAGATCTGCTCCGGGGTCCGCTCGGCGTGTACCTACGCCGGTGCGCGCACCGTCGACGAGCTGCACGAGCGCTCGGTGATCGGAGTGCAGACCACCGCCGGGTTCACCGAGGGCACGCCGCACGGACTCTGACGGTGGCGGCCCCGCACACCGACGGTGCGCGGGGCCACGGGCCGGGCGTCAGGAGTTCGGGCCCTCCAGCATCTCGGTGACCAGCGCGGCGATCGGCGAGCGCTCGCTGCGGGTGAGCGTGACGTGCGCGAACAACGGATGCCCCTTGAGCTTCTCGATGACCGCGTTGACGCCGTCGTGCCGGCCCACGCGCAGGTTGTCCCGCTGCGCGACGTCGTGCGTGAGCACCACCCGCGACGCGGTCCCGAGCCGGGACAGGACCGTGAGCAGGACGTTGCGCTCCAGCGACTGCGCCTCGTCGACGATCACGAAGGTGTCGTGCAGCGACCGGCCACGGATGTGGGTGAGCGGGAGCACCTCCAGCATCCCGCGCGCGATCACCTCGTCGATGACGTCCTGGCTGACCAGCGCACCGAGCGTGTCGAAGACGGCCTGCGCCCAGGGCTGCATCTTCTCGCTCTCGCTGCCCGGCAGGTAGCCCAGCTCCTGGCCGCCGACGGCGTAGAGCGGCCGGAACACCACGATCTTGCGGTGCGCCTGGCGCTCCAGTACGGCTTCCAACCCGGCGCAGAGCGCGAGCGCGGACTTCCCGGTGCCGGCCCGCCCGCCGAGCGAGACGATCCCCACCTCGTTGTCGAGCAGCAGATCGAGCGCGATCCGCTGCTCGGCGGACCGCCCGTGCAGACCGAACGCCTCCCGGTCGCCACGGACGAGCTTCACCCGCTTGTCCGCCGTGACCCGGCCGAGCGCGTTGGACACACCCACCAGCCGAAGGCCGGTGTTGCACGGGAGGTCACGGGCCACGTCGTGGTCGATGACACCGTCCCGGAACAGCGCGTCGACATCCTCGGCACCGACCTCCAGCTCCGTCATCCCGGTCCAGCCGGAGAACAGGACGTCCTGGCCGTGGTACTCGTCGGCGTCCAGGCCGACGGCGGCGGCCTTGACCCGCAACGGCATGTCCTTGGTGACCAGGGTCACCTCGGCAGTCGAGGTGGGGTCGGCCCGCAGGTTCAGCGCGCACGCCAGGATCCGCGAGTCGTTCGAGTCGGTGCGGAACCCGGCCGGCAACACCGCGGGATCGGTGTGGTTGAGCTCGACGTGCAGGGTTCCGCCCTTGTCGCCGATCGGGATCGGCGCGTCCAGGCGGCCGTACCTGACCCGCATCTCGTCGAGCTGACGGAGTGCGGTGCGGGCGAACCAGCCGAGTTCGGGGTGGTGACGCTTGGCTTCGAGCTCGGAGATCACGACCAGCGGCAGGACGACCTGGTGTTCGTCGAAGCGGAGCAACGACCACGGGTCGGACAGCAGGACGGACGTGTCGAGCACGTAGCAGCGGGTGGAACCTCTCGGCGCGTCCCCGACGATCTCCGCGTGCGGAGCCTGGTCGGTGAGGGCGGGACGACGATCGGTCACGGGTGCTCCCTCGCAGGCGCGGCACCACGCCTGCTCTGCGTCGGGCCGGCCGGTCCTGACGCGGGACGCGTCGGCGTCGGCGGACCATGGCGGTCCTCCGGCCGGCACGCCCGCAAGGGCCGGGTGCCGGCCCTCTCGGGTGCGTTCGACACCACGTCCAGGGCCTCCCGGACGAGCCGCATCGGATACGGCGCGTCAACACGGACGCTACTAGTGGTCACCCTCGTGCGGTCAATAGCAACTGCGGGACGGTGAGCCACAAAGAACCCCGATGGCAGAGTTGTAACCTGCCGTTCATCGCGTGATCGACACCGTCCGACGTCTCTCGACCTGCGTGAACACGATCGGTCGCCCGCCGTCCGGTGGAGCACGGCCGATCAGAGCTGCGCGGGCCCCGCTCCCGCCGGTACTGCCACACCGGAAGCGTTGTCGATCGTCGCGCCACCCCCGGCGGCGAGATCGGCCGGGAGGACCGGGGTGTCGAGGAGCATGCGCAGGCCGGCCACCGGCCCGTCGGGCGCCCTGCTGAGCCACCCGCGCACCAGCGGCGCGCCCTCGGCGTAGGTGACCGGATAGCTGCGCCACTGCGGATGATCGAGGAACGCCAGCACCCGGCGCGCGCGGGCCTCGGACAGCAGCAGCCACCGCATCAGGTACCCGACGACCTCGTCCGGCCCGGCACCGTCGACGTGCCGCAGCAGCGCCGCGTCCTGCCGGACCCGGCCGAGCAGCTCCAGGCCCGCTTCGATCCGCTCGGCGAGGGGGCCGTCGATCCGCACTCCGACCTCGGCGAGCACCCGCTGGGCCAGTGCGCCCCAGCCGGGCCCGGGCAGCACCGTCGCCGCCACCTCGGCCGCGCCCTCCGCGATCAGGCCCTGCGGGCTGTGCACCAACCGCAGCGCCAGCTCGGGGTGCCGGGTCGCCGCGAGCTCGGCCCGGCAGTACTGGGTGTGGTGCCCGGGATAGGTCTCGTGCGCGAGCAGCGGCAGCAGCGCCCCGGCCCGGACCCGGGCGTCCGTGCTGATCGACACCCGGCTGCGCAGCCCGCCCCGGTACCGGGTGAACGCCGTCCAGGGCCGTCCGCCGACCAGCTCGAGGTCCACGCGCTCCCCCGGGGGCAGACCGAGCCGGTCACCGGTCCGGCGGCGCAGCTCGGCGGTCAGTGCGGCGGCCGCCGCACCGAGCAGGCCGGGCGGCACGAGGTCGGCCTCCCGGTAGGCCTGCATCCGCGGGCCGACCGGCCCGCGCCCGGGCAGCAGCTCGCCGAGCACCCGGTGGGCCTCGCGGTGACGGTCGGGATCGGTGCGGCGCGGGCGCACCCCGAACAGGGCCCGGACCTCGTCGAGGTAGCCCGGGCGGTCCCCGTCCAGCGTCCGGGCGTGGCAGTGCAGGGCCACCAGCAGGGCGTCCCAGTACGCCGCCGCAGGTGGCGCCAGGCCCGCGACGGCGACCTCGCGCCGGAGCGCCACTGCCGTGGCGACGAGCTCGGACGGCGACGGCGGCGCCTCCGCGGCGACCTCGCTGACCAGTTCCGGGGCGTGGCAGGGCCCGTCCAGCACGCCGGGGCGGAGCCGCTGCACACGCAGTGCTAACCGCGTGATCGCGCGTAGCAGGTCGCCGGGTGACACCCCCGGAGCGTAGGCGGGTGGCACCGAACGACGGCCGGCCCCGGCGGATACGCATCCGATCGGCCGCATCTCATCACCTAACGTGATCACCCCAGAGGGAGCTCGGCCACCGGGAACCGGGTCGGGAATGCCCGATCCAGGGAGTATCCGAACGTAAAGTGATGACGTTACCCGATAGTGTTGTGCGATTTGTTCGACACTGATCGGGCCTATAGATTGTCACGCAGTCGACATGGGCTCCCCCACTTTGTCAACGTGTCGACAAGCGTGAGACCGGCTTCGGGCGGACTCGAGACTCAACTGGAGAAAACTGTGCTGAAGAAGGCTGGAATCCTGGTTGCGGCCACCACCGCCTCCCTGCTCGCGGTGAGCCCGATCGCCTTCGCCGGTGACAAGGGCGACGACCACGGCCACAAGGGCGGCCACCACCACGGCGCCGACAACGTCATCGACAAGGACGCCAAGGGCCTCATCGCCGGCCTGAACGGCAACAACGTCAACGTGCCGATCCAGGCCTGCAACAACAACATCCCGGTCAACGTGCTGGGCGTGCAGGTCCCAGTCGAGGACGCGTCGGCCCTCAACGGCCTGACCGGTGCCCTCGGCATCCTGGGCGACGCCAAGGCCAAGTCCGGCGACTCGGTCACCGACCAGTCCGACGCCTGCGCGCAGGAGGCGGGCGCCGGCGACTCGATCGGCTGATCTCGAACAGATCACCGAAAACGCCCCGGAGCTTCGGCTCCGGGGCGTTTGTCGTGTCCTTCCCGGGCTCCCCGGCCGGCCGGTCCCCGGCCGCTCCGCGGAGCGGCCCGTGCGTTTCCGCCCGAGGTATTCGCCAGCAGCGGGCTGCGCGTCCGGACGAGTTCCGATGCACCGGGTCGTCATCACTTTCAGTGATCAATGGACGGGGCCCCGCCCGCCGCCTCCCGGTCGCGGTAGCTGCTCCGCCCCGCCGTAACTCCCCGCCGTGACCTCGCCGGTCTCGGTCCCGCCTCGGCCCTGCCGTGTCGTCCCGGTGCGATCCCGCCCGGCCCGCTCGGTTCCGCCAGCTCGCCCGGTTCCGCCCAGCCCGCTCGGTTCCGCCCAACCCGCCCAGCCCGCCCGGCCCCCCGGTTCCGGCCGTCCGCCTGGTTCCGCCCGGCCCTGTGCCGGCCCGTTCGGTTCCGCGCAGCCCGCCCGGTTCCGGCCGACCCGTGCGGTTCCGGCCGTCCGCTTGGTTCCGCCCGGCGGTCCACCCGGTTCCGGTCCGGTCCGACCTCCACTCGACTCCGCGCGGTTCCGGTCCGACCACGGCCGGTTCCGGCCGGATCCGGTCCGTGCAACAGGGGCCGGACCCCGGACGAGCACCGCGCGGCCGGGCGCACGCCCCGCGTCCGGCCGGTGGACCGCACCCCCACTCACCCCCGCCCGGACGGGGACAACGAGTGCCGGCACACGGCCTACGGCACTGCCGACTGTTCAGGGTCGTCTAGTAACCCGTATCAACCAGCTGAGACTCGCCCGTTCGCCACGCCGGCGGACAGCCTGCGCGGCCGACGAATCCCCTGGTACCCGAACGGACCGCCGCTCCGCGGAAAAAAAACACGGAGGGTCAGATTGTCGGCGCCGGAAGCCTCCGTTAGATTGACGCCCAGTCGATGCGGGCTCCCCGGTTCGAGCGTCGACAAGTACTGAGAGTGCACCCGGATCCCCCGGGTCTGCACTCTTCGACTCAAACAGGAGACGGACTGTGCTGAAGAAGGCTGGAATCGTCGTCGCGGCCGGCGCCGCGTCGCTCGTCGCGCTGAGCCCGCTGGCGTTCGCAAGCGACAGCCACGAGGCGGCCGACAGCTTCAACAAGACCAAGGACAGCTTCAACAAGACCTACACCGACGTGAAGGACATCGACAAGACCGATGTCCAGTTCGGACACAACGGCGGCAACGTCGCCGACAAGTCCGCGCACGGCCTGGTCAACGTGTCGGGCAACAACCTGAACGTGTCTCCGCAGCTCTGCGGGACCGCGCTCAACGGCAACAGCCTGATCTCGGGCGCCCTCGGCGGCCTGTTCTCCGAGGCCGAGAACGCCACCAGCGTCAACTCGGACAACGGCGTCAGCTGCACCAACGCCTCCGAGGCCGGTGACGAGTTCGACCAGGACAACGCCGACCAGCAGCACGGTGGCGACAAGAGCGACAAGGGCTACAAGTAAGTCGTTCGCGCGCACTGCGCATCAGAAGGGCCCCGGGGTTCACCCCGGGGCCCTTCTGCAGTTCCGGCGCACCCGCCGGCCGATCCGAAATTCCTATAACGAGCGAGCACGCCGAAGGTTACGCACGAATGTGAATCAGCCGCCGAAACGGCGGTGCCGGGCTGCGAAGTCACGCAGCGCGCGGAGAAAATCGACCCGGCGGAACTCCGGCCAGTAGGCCTCGCAGAACCAGAACTCCGAATGGGCCGACTGCCAGAGCAGGAAGCCTGACAAGCGCTGCTCGCCACTGGTCCGGATGACCAGGTCCGGATCCGGCTGACCGGACGTGTAGAGATGCTCCGCGATGTGGTCGACGTCGAGGCTCTCCGCGATCTCCTCGAGGGTGCGGCCGGACTCCGCCTGGGTGAGCAGCATCTTGCGCACGGCGTCCGCGATCTCCTGGCGTCCGCCGTAACCGACGGCGACGTTCAGCTGTAGTCCGCCGCGGTCACCGGTCCGCGCCACCGCCGCGGCCAGCCGGTCCGCCAGAGACTTCGGCAGCAGCTCCATCGCCCCGACCACCCGCAACCGCCAGGGGGTGTCCGGGCCGGAGAGGTCGTCCACCACCCCGCCGATGATCTCGAGCAGATCCTTCAGCTCCTCCGGCGAGCGGGTGTCGAGGTTGTCCGTCGAGAGCAGGAAGACCGTCACCACCTCGACCCCGGCCTCGGAGCACCAGCCGAGCATCTCGGCGATCTTCGCGGCGCCTGCGCGGTGACCCTCGGCCGGGTCGTCGAGCCCGGCCTCGCGGGCCCACCGACGGTTGCCGTCGAGGATCAGCGCCACGTGCTTCGGACTGTCGGATCCGGCGATCTGGCGCAGGATCCTGCGCTCGTACACCGTGTAGAGCAGGTCTCGAACGGCCACGAACACGGACCCTAGTCCGACCCCCGGGAGCCGATGCGGGCGCTGCTCGCCGGGCACCCCGCCCGGTGTGGCGTAGCTCCACCCACCGGGACGTGGCCGGGTACGGCACGTAACGTCGGGTCGTGTCCTCGGTGAGCATCCCTCCCGCACCGTCGAGACCGCGGATGCGCGGTTGGCTGCACCTGTGGAGCCTGGTCGCATCCGTCTTCGCCTGCGCCGCACTGATCAGCGTGGCCGGTGCGCTGGTCGGCGTGCCGGCCGCCGTGTCGACCGCGGTCTACGCACTGACCACGTTCGGCCTGTTCGGCATCAGCGCGCTGTACCACCGGCACACCTGGACCGATCCGGGCCGGCGCCGGCTGATGAAGCGCCTCGACCACTCCATGATCTTCCTGTTCATCGCGGGTACCTACACACCGGTGTCGGTGCTCGCGCTGCCCCCGGGCACCGCGACCTGGGTGCTGGCGGTGGTCTGGGGCGGTGCGCTCGCCGGGGTCGCGCTGAAGCTGGCCTGGCCGTCGGCACCGTCCTGGGTGGGGGTGCCGATCTACGTGGCACTCGGCTGGGTGGCCGTCTTCGTGCTTCCCGCCCTGCTCGACGGCGGCGGGGTCACCGCGCTCGTCCTGCTCCTGGCCGGCGGTGCGCTCTACACCGCGGGTGCGGTCGTCTACGCGCTGCGCAGGCCCGACCCGTGGCCCACGACCTTCGGCTACCACGAGATCTTCCACGCGGCGACCGTGCTGGCGTGGGCCTGCCACCACATCGCGATCTGGTTGGTGCTGCTGCGCTGACCGTGCGGGTGACCGGGCCCGGTCAGGACGGGCCCTGGGCCCGCAGGTCGTCCACCCGTGCCATCGCCGAGCGCAGCTCGGCCAGCCAGTCGTCGGCGTGCCGGCCGACGAGCCGGACCGACCAGCTCAGCGCGTCCGAGCGGGATCGGGCCACACCGGCGTCGACCAGCGTGTCGAGGACCAGCCGCTCCGGTTGGCGCAGCCTGGTCATGACCGGCACCGAGAGCGTGGTGAACAGCTCGGTGGTGCCGCCGAGCCGGGCACCCCAGGCGACCTTGCGCCGGTAGCGTGCCTCCGCCTGGCGGGCGATCTCGATCCGCCGGTCCCGGGTCTCCTCGCGGAACCGGGCGATCCGGCCGGCCTCCGCGGCGGCCGCGTCGGCCCGCCCCGCGTCGGTGTCGGGGTGCTCGGTCTCCAGCGCGGGCAGCTCCCCGACGACCACGATCTCGTCCCGGTCGCAGGTGACCTCCGGCGAGCCGGTGAACCAACCGTCGGGCAACCGCCCGCTGAACCACGCCTGCGCGTCCTCGGCGGACGGCAGATCGGCCTGTTGCCAGCCGCCGCGTCCCCGTCCTCGTGCTGCCTTCATCGGGCACCCCCTTGAGTGATTACAGCATTGCACTGATTACGGAGATGCGCGATGAGGATCACCGGGTCAGCAGCGCCGACAGCTCGTCGGGGCCGGTCACCGGCATGTCGCACACGAACCCCCGGCACACGTACGCCGCGGCGCGACCGCCGACCGTGCCGCGGCCGGCGAGCAGCGGAATCCCGTCCGCATCCGGTTCCCCGGCGACGACGACCGCGCCACCGGGCGCATCCCACCGGGCCCGGGCGGTCAACGGACCCGATCCGGGCTCCCCCACGACGGCCACCTGCACCGGGCCACCGACCAGGGCCTCGGCCGCGGTGAGCCAGTGCCCGAGGAAACGCGGGGCCCGCCCGGCCAGCGTCCCGATCGAACGCACCGCCTGTTCGGCCGCGTCGCGGTAGCGGGCCGAGTGCGCGGGGCCGGCCAGCGCCGACGCCGTCACCAGCGCCTCGGCGAGCGCCGACGACCCGCAGGGCGACGCGTTGTCGGTCAACTCACGGGGCCGGTGCAGCAGCAGCTCGGCGTCGGCGGAGTCGGCGGCGGTGTCCAGGTAGGTGCCCGGCCGGCCGGGCGCGGCGAACCGGTCCAGGGTGGTGTCGAGCAGCTCCAGCGCAGCGGCCAGCCGGGCCGGGTCACCCGTCGCCTGGTGCAGCGCGAGCAGCCCGGCCGCGAGCAGCGCGTGGTCCTCCAGCACGGCGTCGGCCTCGCCCGGCCGCCCGTGTCGTGAGGACCGCCGCAGCCGGCCGTCGACGACGTGCACCTCGAGCAGCAGATCGGCGATCGCGCCCGCCGCCCGCACCCACTCCGGCCGGTCCGTCGCGGCCCCTGCCTCGGCCAGCGCGACGACGGCGAGCGCGTTCCAGGCCGTCACCACCTTGTCGTCACGGGCCGGCTGCGGTCGGGTCGAACGCGCGGCGAGCAGCGTGGCCCGGGTCCGCTCCCACCAGGCCGGATCGTCCGGGTCACGGAGCAGCTGCAGGGTCGAGGCGCCGTCGGAGAACGTCCCGTCCGCGGTGACGCCCAGCAGCTCGGCGGCCCGGGCGCCGTCGTCGAGCCCGAGCACCTCGTGCAGCTGTGCGGGCGTCCACACGTAGGTGAGGCCCTCGATCCCGTCGGTGTCGGCGTCCAGTGCCGAGGCCAGTCCGCCCTCGGGGGTGCGGAGGTCGTCGAGCAGGAACCGGGCGATCCCCTCCGCGACCCGCGTGGCGAGCGCCGAGCCACGGCGGCCGAGGTGCCCGTAGGCGCGCAACAACAAGGCGTTGTCGTAGAGCATCTTCTCGAAGTGCGGGACCACCCAGCCCTCGTCGACCGAGTACCGGGCGAAGCCACCGGCCAGCTGATCGTGCAACCCGCCCCGGGCCATCGCCGCGGCGGTGCCCTCGACCAACCGCAGCGCCTGCTCGGAGCCGGTCCGCTCGTGGTGACGGAGCAGGAACTCCAGCACCATCGACGGCGGGAACTTCGGGGCGCGACCGAACCCGCCGTGCTCCGGGTCGTACTGGCCGGCCAGCGCCTCGACCACGTCGTCGAGAGTCTGCTCGCCGACCGTCACCGGCTCCGGATCGGTGGCGGCCTGCTCGGCCAGCTGCTCGGCGATCCGGCCGGCGGCGACCCGGACCCGCTCGCCGTCCCCGGTCCAGGCACCGGACACGGCGTCGAGCAGCTGCCGGAACGACGGGAGCCCGTGCCGGGGTCGTGGGGGCAGGTAGGTGGCGCAGTGGAACGGTTCGCCGTCCGGGGTGAGGAAGCAGGTCATCGGCCAGCCGCCCTGGCCGGTCATCGCCTGGGTGGCCGCCATGTAGACGGCGTCGATGTCCGGGCGTTCCTCCCGGTCCACCTTGATCGCGACGAAGCCACGGTTCACGACCGCGGCGATCTCGGGGTCCTCGAACGACTCGTGGGCCATCACGTGGCACCAGTGACAGGCCGCGTAGCCGACCGAGAGCAGCACCGGGACGTCCCGGCGCCGGGCCTCGGCGAACGCGTCGGCCGACCAGGGATGCCAGTCGATCGGGTTGTCGGCGTGCTGGAGCAGGTACGGGCTGGTGGCCGTGGCGAGCCGGTTCGGCATGCCACCCAGACTCTCAGGTGCTGCGGGGTCCCGCGCCGGTGTCCCGCTCCGCCGGCTCGCCACCGCTCCTGCCGCCGACGCCACCGCTGTCGGCTCGCGCCCTGCCGGTGTCTGCCCTGGCGGTGTCTGCCCTGGCGGTGTCTGCGCCGTCGGTGTCCGCCCTGCCGGTGTCTGCGCTGTCGATGTCGAACGACTCGGGCAACCGGGTGATCCGCGTGCTCATGTTCCGGATCAGGAACGCCGTCGCCAACAGCAGCACCAGGACGACCGCCAGCCCCACCGGCGCCGCGCTGCCCCACTCGGGGAGCTGCCCCGGGGGCGGTGGACGCTCCTGCATCGGCACCAGGAAGCCCGCCGCGACCTCGCGCGCCACCACCGTCGCGCTGTCGATCAGCACCGCCGACCGCCTCCGCACTCGCCGAAGATTCAGGGCCGGACCGCGACTCGGCGCCGCGCGTCCGACGGTGAGGCTACCCGCGCCTCAGCCGGCCCTCCGCTGCTCCCCGCGCTCGAACGGGATGCCGGCGAACAGGTCGTCCTCCGGGACGGCGGTGTCGACGAGCGAGTGGACCAGCTCGTAGTCCTCGGTCGGCCAGACCCTGGCCTGCACCTCGAGCGGGGTGAAGAAGAACCGGCTGGTCGGGTCGATCTGGGTGGCGTGCGCGCGCAGCGCGTCGTCGCGGCGGCCGAACCAGTCCGAACAGGGGACCCGGGTGGTGACCCTGGTACCCGGGTCCGGCCGGTCGCGCCAGTTCTCCAGCCACTCGGTGTACGGCGACTCCTCCCCCGCATCCAGGAACGCCTGATGGAACGCCTCGAGCCGGGCCCGGGAGAAGCCGTGCCCGTAGTAGAGCTTGAGCGGCTGCCACGGCGGCCCCGCCTCGGGAAATCGCGCCGGATCGCCGGCGGCCTCCCACGCGGCCATCGAGATGACGTGGGTGCGGATGTGGTCGGGATGCGGGTAGCCGCCGTTCTCGTCGTAGGTGACGATCACGTGCGGACGGAACTCGCGAACCAGCCGGACCAGGGCGGCGGTCTGCTCCTCGACGTCGCCGAGGGCGAAACACCCGTCCGGCAACGGGGGCGCCGGGTCGCCCTCGGGGAGCCCGGAGTCGACGAAGCCGAGCCAGGCGTGCCGGACGCCGAGGATCTCGGCGGCCCGGGCCATCTCCTCGCGCCGGACGGCCGTCATGTTCTCCAGCACCTCCGGGCGGTCCATCGCCGGATTGAGGATGCTGCCGCGCTCACCACCGGTGCAGGTCACGACGAGCACCTCGTGTCCCTCGTCGGCGTACCGGGCGGTGGTGGCGGCCCCCTTGGACGACTCGTCGTCGGGGTGCGCGTGCACGGTCAGCAACCGGGGACGCTCACCGGGGGCGGGCAGCGACAGCTTCTGTGCGACCGACTGGTGTGCGACCGACGGCTGGGCGACGGGCTGCGGCGTGGGCGGTGGGGTCATCGGGTGGGTTCCTCCACGGTCACCTGGCTCGGGGCCCGCTGCGCGACCGGGGCCGGCGCGGGCGGCGAGTTCGTGTGTTGGTCGCGATCCTGGCAGAGCGGACCGACAGCGACCGCTCCACGAGGTGTTCAGCATCCGCAACGCGGACCGGGTTTCCGCTGTTCCCAGAGCTGCACGCCCGTACCGGAGCATCGCGACGGGCGGTTCCGCTCAGTTCGGAAGCGAATCCGGCCACGCCGCTACCATCGCTCTCACCTGCGAGGATCCGACCGCGGGGAACCAGATCGAGCACTCCGCCGTTCACCGAGGAGCTGCGACGAGCGGCGCGCATCGTGCTAGGGTGTCTCGTACACGGCCCGCCAGCGGGTCGTGTTTTTCCTTACTCGGGGCGTGCCGCCCGGTGCCGCTGCCCCCGCTGCCCCGTCGGCGCACGGCGCCTGGCGGCGACACGCCCTGTTTCCCTGAAGGAGTTGATGACGGTGACGGATACCCAGGCGACCTGGTTGACCCAGGAGGCCTTCGACCGGCTGAAGTCCGAGCTGGACGGGTTGATCGCGAACCGGCCCGTCATCGCCGCCGAGATCAACGCCCGCCGCGAGGAGGGCGACCTGAAGGAGAACGGCGGCTACCACGCGGCCCGCGAGGAGCAGGGCCAGCAGGAGGCCCGGATCCGTCAGCTGCAGGAGCTGCTGCGCACCGCCCAGGTGGGCACCACCCCGTCGAGCTCCGACCGGGCCGCCCCCGGCACCGTGCTCACCATCAAGTACGAGGACGACGAGGACACCGAGAAGGTGCTGCTCGGCTCCCGCGAGGAGGGCAGCCACGGCGACCTGCAGGTGATCTCGCCGAACTCCCCGCTCGGCGCGGCACTGCTCGGCGCGAAGCCCGGTGAGTCCCGCGAGTACCAGCTGCCCGACGGCGGCAACATGAAGGTCACCCTGGTCGGGATCGAGGCCTTCACCGGTTGACTCCGGACGCGTCGACGCGGGCCCGGCCACCACGGCCGGGCCCGTCGTCGTGAGCGGTCAGGACGGCGCGGTGACGGCGTACCCGGCCGCCCGCAGCCCGGCGACGATCGTGTCCCGGTGCTCGGGCCCGCGGGTCTCCAGGCTCAGCTCCACGTCGACCTCGCCGACCGGCAGCGCGCCGCTGATCCTCGAGTGCGCCACGTCGGTGACGTTCGCACCGAGGCTCCCGACCCGGGCCAGCAGCTCCGCCAGCGCGCCGGGCCGGTCCGGCACCTGCACCCGCAGCGTCAGGTACCGCGACGACGCCACCAACCCGTTGCGAATGACCTGCAGCAGCACCAACGGGTCCACGTTCCCCCCGGACAGCACCGCCACGACCGGTCCGGTGAACCGGTCCGGATGTTCCAGCAGGGCCGCGACCGGGGCAGCACCAGCCGGTTCGACGACCAGCTTCGCCCGCTCCAGGCAGTGCACCAGCGCTCCGGCCAGCGCGTCCTCCCCCACCGTGACGAGTTCGTCGATCAGACCCGCCACCTGCGGGTACGTGACGTCGCCCGGCCGACCGACGGCGATCCCGTCGGCCATGGTGCGCATCCCGTCCAGCGCGACCGGGCGCCCGGCCGCGAGCGAGGGCGGCCAGGCCGCCGCGCCGGCGGCCTGCACCCCCACGATCCGGACCTCGGGCCGGTGCTCGCGCAGCACGGCGGCGATGCCGCCGAGCAGCCCGCCGCCGCCCGCCGAGACCAGCACGGTGGCCACGTCCGGCACCTGCTCGAGTATCTCGCAGCCCACCGTTCCCTGGCCCGCGATGATGTCCGGGTGGTCGAACGGGTGCACCAGCACCGAACCCGAACGCTCGGCCGCCTCCGCCGCCGCGCCGACCGCCTCGTCCACCGAACGGCCGGTCAGGACGACCTCGGCCCCGTAGCCGCGGGTGGCGTCCACCTTCGGCAGCGCGGCGCGCTCGGGCATGAACACCGTGGCACGGACCCCGAGCAACCGGGCCGCCAGCGCCACCCCCTGCGCATGGTTGCCCGCGGAGGCCGCGAGGACACCGCGCGCCCGCTCCTGCGCGGTGAGCCGGGCGATGCGGGTGTAGGCGCCCCGGATCTTGAACGAGCCGGTGCGCTGCAGGTTCTCGCACTTGAGACGGACCGGGGCGCCGACGAGATCGGAGAGCGCCCTGGCGCCCGCGACAGGGGTGGTGCGCACCACCCCGTCGAGCAGATCACGGGCGGCGTACACGTCGGCGGAGGTGACCGGCGGGGTGACCATCCGGGCAGTCTCGCACCACCGCCGGTAACCTCGCCGGTGTCCACCGGGCGTGATCGCCGAGCCACTCGGGGTCGGGGCACGCCGCGCGGCCGCGAACCCTGCGGGGTCCGCTCCGTTCGGCGCCCGGTAGTCGGGGAGGAACTCGCGAATGACCCGGTTGCGCACCACCGCGCCGCTGTTGCTGGCGGCCGCGCTGACCGCGCTCGCCGTGACCACGGTGCACGGTGCGGGCTGCGACGATCCCGGCCACTACGAGCCGGGGCCGGACGGGACCTGGGTGCTGGTCGGCGGGTGCGTCGAGCCGGGGGACCTCGTCCTCGCGCCGCCGCCGGCCGTCACCGACCCCTCATCGGCCCCGGAACGGTCCCGCAGCTGAGACCGGCCCGCTCAGCGGACCGAGTCGAGCGCGCTGCGCAGGTCGTCGGCCAGGTCGTCGACGTCCTCGATCCCCACCGACAGCCGCACCAGGCTGTCCGGGACCTCCAGCATCGACCCGGCGGTCGACGCGTGGGTCATCTGGCCGGGGTGCTCGATCAACGACTCGATACCGCCGAGCGACTCGGCGAGGGTGAACAGCCTCGTCCCCGCGCAGATCCGCAGCGCTGCCTCGCGGCCACCGGCCGCCAGGAAGGACACCATCCCGCCGAACCTGCGCATCTGCTTCGCAGCGACCTCGTGGCCCGGGTGCCCGGGCAGGCCCGGGTAGAGGACCTGCGACACGGCGGGATGCGCTCCGAGCAGTTCCGCGATCCGCTCCGCGTTGTCGCAGTGCCGCTCCATCCGGACCGCGAGGGTCTTCACCCCGCGCAGGGTCAGCCAGGCGTCGAACGGACCGGGGACCGAACCGACCGAGTTCTGGGTGAAGGAGATCCGTTCGGCGAGCTCGTCGTCGTCGGTGACCAACGCGCCACCGACGACATCGGAGTGCCCGCCGATGTACTTGGTGGTCGAGTGGACGACGACGTCGGCGCCGAGCGCGAGCGGCGTCTGCAGGTACGGCGAGGCGAAGGTGTTGTCCACGACGAGCCGCGCCCCCGCCTCGTGCGCGATCCCGGCCAGACCGGCGATGTCGGCGATCCCGAGCAACGGGTTCGTCGGCGTCTCCGACCACACCACGCGGGTGGTGGGGCGCAGCGCGGCGCGCAGGGCGTCGTGATCGGCGAGGTCGACCGGGGTGTGCTCGACGCCGAAACCGCTGAGCACCTTGTCGACGAGCCGGAACGTGCCGCCGTAGGCGTCGTGCGGGATGACCAGGTGGTCACCGGGACGGAGCAGGATCCGCAGCAGGGTGTCGGTGGCGCCCATGCCCGATCCGAACGCGTGCGCGTGCCGGCCGCCCTCCAGGGCCGCCAGGCACTCCTGCAGGGCCGTCCGGGTCGGGTTGGCGCTACGCGAGTACTCGTACCCGCCGCGGGTCGCACCGACGCCGTCCTGCGCGTAGGTCGAACTCGTGTGGATCGAGGTGGTGACCGCGCCCGTGGTCGGGTCGGGGTCCTGACCGGCGTGGATCGCCCGTGTGGAGAAACCCTGCATGCGCCCGGAGGGTACGCGCGCCGCCGAGCGGACCCCCCGCCCGGTCAGCCGTTCCCGAGGAAGGCGATCACGTCGGACCGGGTGACGACGCCGGCCGGCTTGCCGTCCATCAGCACGAGAGCGGCGTCGGCCTTGGCGAACGCGGTCATCGCGTCCTGCAGCGACTCGCCGGCGCCCAGCGTCGGCAGCGGCGGGGACATGTGGTCCTCCAGCCGGTCGGCGAGCTGCGCCCGGCCGGTGAACAGTGCGTCGAGCAGGTCCCGCTCGACGACCGCCCCGGCCACCTCGGCGGCCATCACCGGCGGCTCGGCCCGGACCACCGGCATCTGCGAGACACCGAACTCGCGCAGGTAGAGCGCGGCGTCGGCGACGGTCTCGTTCGGGTGGGCGTGCACCAGGTCCGGGATCGACCCGTCCTTGCGGCGCAGGACATCGCCGATGGTGGCGGCCCCGGTCGGCGGCAGGAACCCGTAGCTGGCCATCCAGGCGTCGTTGAACACCTTGCCGAGGTACCCGCGGCCGCCGTCGGGCAGCAGGACGACGACCACGGCGTCGGCAGGCAGCGTGGCGGCGGCCCGGAGCGCGGCGACCGCCGCCATCCCGCAGGACCCGCCGACGAGCAGCGCCTCCTCCCGGGCGAGCCGCCGCGTCATGTCGAACGAGTCGGCGTCGGAGACCGCGATGATCTCGTCGCACACCGTCCGGTCGTAGGTGTCCGGCCAGAAGTCCTCGCCGACGCCCTCGACCAGGTACGGCCGGCCGGTGCCACCGGAGTAGACCGAGCCCTCCGGGTCGGCCCCGATGACGCGCACCGCGCCGCCGGAGACCTCCTTGAGGTAGCGGCCGATCCCGGAGATCGTGCCGCCGGTGCCGATCCCCGCGACGAAGTGGGTGATCTTCCCGTCGGTCTGCTCCCAGATCTCGGGGCCGGTGGTGCGGTAGTGCGACTCCGGGTTGGCCGGGTTGGCGTACTGGTTCGGCTTCCAGGCGCCCTCGATCTCGCTGACGAGCCGGTCCGACGTGCGGTAGTACGAGTCGGGATGGTCCGGCTCGACGGCGGTCGGGCAGACCACGACCTCGGCGCCGTAGGCCTTCAGCACGTTGCGCTTGTCCTCGCCGACCTTGTCCGGGCAGACGAAGACGCACTGGTAGCCCTTGCGCTGCGCGACCATGGCCAGCCCGACCCCGGTGTTGCCCGAGGTGGGTTCGACGATGGTGCCACCGGGACGCAGCTCGCCGGACGCCTCGGCGGCCTCCACCATCCGCAGGGCGATCCGGTCCTTCACCGAACCACCCGGATTCAGGTACTCGACCTTGGCGAGGACCGGCGGCGCGACCCCCTCGGCGACCGCACCCAGCCGGACGAGCGGGGTGTTCCCGACCAGGTCGACGACGTGCTCGACGTAGCGCATGGGGGCATCCTCGCACCGCTCACTCCCGCACGACCGAGCGCAGTCCCGACGACGGCGTCCACCAGCGGACGACGAGCCGCTCGCGAGCCTCGTCCAGGCCGGTCCAGACGACCTCGCCGAGGTCGACGCGGAACGCGTCACCGGCGACCGGGCCGGACATCGGCCCCTGCCAGACGGCGCGCCCCGCCACCTTGAGATCACCGTCGCCCAGGTCGCCCCCGCTCTGGTCGGCGGGCGCGGCGTGCAGCGCGAACCGCGGGTCCCGCCGCAGGTCGGCACCCTTGCGGGCGCCCGGCATCGAGCCGAACGCCAGCTCGGTGACCGGGCCCGAGTCGTCGAACACGACCTCGATGCCCGACACCCGGGGCGCCCCGTCCGCCCGCAGGGTCGCGATCACCAGTGCGACGCCGCGCTGCAGGATCCGCTGCGCCAGTTCGGCGAACTCGGGCTCGGCGGACCGGAAAGCTCTCCAGGAGGTCATGGCGCCAGCATGCCGGGCACCCCTGACAACTTCGTCACGTCGCGGGCCGGGACCCGGTTACCCGCAAGTAGAGTCGCGGCCGACCCTGCACCGGAGGAGGACGTCCCATGCCCGAAGCCGTCATCGTCGCCGCAGCCCGGTCCCCGATCGGCCGTGCCAACAAGGGGTCCCTCGCCGGGATGCGCCCGGACGACCTCACCGTCCAGATGGTGCGCGCGGCGCTGGACCAGGTCCCGTCGCTGGACCCGGCCGAGATCGACGACCTGATGCTGGGCTGCGGGCTCCCCGGTGGTGAGCAGGGCAACAACCTCGCCCGGATCGTCGCGATCGCGCTCGGCTACGACTCGCTGCCGGGCACCACGATCACCCGCTACTGCTCGTCGTCGCTGCAGACCACCCGGATGGCGCTGCACGCGATCAGGGCCGGCGAGGGCGAGGTGTTCGTCTCCGCGGGCGTGGAGACGGTCTCCCGGTTCTCCCGCGGCACCTCCGACTCGTGGCCGGACACGCACAACCCGCTGTTCGCCGAGGCCGAGGCCCGGACCGCGGAGGCCGCGGAGAAGGGCTCCACGAGCTGGACCGACCCGCGCGAGCAGAACCTGCTCCCGGACGCCTACATCGCGATGGGACAGACCGCGGAGAACCTGGCGCTGCACAAGAACGTGTCCCGGGAGGACATGGACCGGTTCGCGGTGCGCTCGCAGAACCTCGCCGAGCAGGCGATCGCGGACGGGTTCTTCGAACGCGAGATCACCCCGGTCACGCTGCCCGACGGCACCGTCGTCCGGACCGACGACGGCCCGCGGCCGGGCACCACCTACGACAAGATCTCGGAGCTCAAGCCGGTGTTCCGGCCGGACGGGCGGATCACCGCGGGCAACGCCTGCCCGCTCAACGACGGTGCCGCGGCACTGGTGATCATGTCCGACACCCGGGCGGAGCAGCTCGGCGTCACCCCGCTGGCCCGGGTCGTCTCGACCGGCGTCACCGGCCTCTCCCCGGAGATCATGGGTTACGGGCCGGTGGAGGCGTCGAAGCAGGCGCTGCACCGGGCCGGGCTGACCATGGACGACATCGACCTCGTCGAGATCAACGAGGCGTTCGCCGCGCAGGTCCTGCCCAGCGCCCGTGACCTCGGCATCCCCGAGGAGAAGCTCAACGTGCACGGCGGCGCGATCGCGCTCGGCCACCCGTTCGGCATGACCGGCGCCCGGATCACCACGACGCTGATCAACGGGCTGCGCACCCGCGACGGTCGCTACGGCCTGGAGACGATGTGCGTCGGTGGGGGCCAGGGCATGGCGATGGTGCTCGAGCGGCTCTCCTGAGTCGCGCACCGGTGGCCGGGCCGGGCGGGTCGGTGACGAGCCGCTCGCACGGCCCGGCGCGGACGTAGGCGCAGCGCATGCGCCGGCGCCCGCGGGCGGGACCGGAGCGAGCCCCGGCACGACGACGCCGCGGACACCCGGAGGTGTCCGCGGCGCGTCGGACCGGAGGGGGCGAGTCCGGCCCGCTCCCCGGCCCGCGCAGGGGCCGGGTCGTACCGCGGGTCAGTCGCCCTGGAAGTAGGTCAGCAGACGGAAGATCTCGATGTAGAGCCAGACCAGCGTGGTCATCAGGCCGAACGCGATGTACCAAGAGTACTTCTCCGGCACACCGGACTTCACCGCGTTGTCGGCGGCGTCGAAGTCGAGCAGCAGGCTGAACGCCGCCACCCCGATGACCACCAGGCTGAACAGGATCGCCAGCGGGCTGCCGTCGCGCAGGCCGAGCCCGCCGCCGACGAAGAAGCTCATCACCAGGTTCGCCAGCATCAGGACGACGACGCCGATCAGGGCGCCCATCATCCACTTGGTGAACCGGGGGGTGACCCGCACGGCACCGGTCTTGTAGACGACCAGCATCCCGAAGAACACGCCTGCGGTGCCGATGACGGCCTGCAGCGCGACACCCGGGAACATCGCGGAGATGCCCCCGAGCGCGACACCCATCGCACCGGAGTACGTCAGCGTGAGCGGGGCGCTGGGCTTCTGCCTGAAGATGACGATCAGCGCCACCACGAGGCCGACGATGAACGCCGGGAGCGCCAGGATCGTGAACCCCGACCACACGGTCAGGAAGCCTGCGATCAGCGCGAGACCACCGCTGATCGCGGTCTTCTGGACGATGTCGTCGATCGTGATCGGACGGCCGGTCTCCTGGGTGGCCCGGCTCGGGTCGACGTGTGACGTCTGGGCGCCGGCATAAGCGGATGCACCACCCATCATGCCGCCGCCCGAGCGGTCGAACGTGGCGTAGCCGCCCTGCTGGGTGGGCAGGTTGCGGAACGCCGGGTTGCTCGTGGAGCGCACCTGGATCCTCCTCGACGGACGTGTGCGAGACCCACCAGCGGCGGGCCCTCGCATCATGGCAACGCCGAGGGAGCGCCGGTGGTTCCCACCGGTAAAAGAAAATTTACCGCTTGCCGCCCAGCCGGCGACAGGCCGCCCGGCGACCTTCCGTGAAGATCAGCGCTCCGGCCGCCCCACCTGCGGGAACGTGCGTGTCGGTGCGGGCCGGTCGCCGTCCACGACGGGGATCTCCGGAGTGGTGTCGTCGCGCCCCGTGTCGGGGCGCAGCGGTGGGCTCCCGCGCAGCTCGGCCCGGATCAGGCCCGGCAGCCGGCGCACCGACCGCAGCGCGGCCGAGGCCGCCCGGCGACCGGCCGGGACCATCAGGACGACGACGAGCAGCACCAGCACGACGGCCAGGAACACCAGACCGTCGGGACCCGGACCGATCACGGGACACCTCCTCGAACCCGGGCGCCCGGCCGGGGGCCGCCGGAGCCCGCCCTTGCCCCGCCCAACGAACGGGTGGCCGCGCAGTCACGCGTCCAGCGGTCGTCGGGGGGTCGTACTACCGTATCCGGCGACCGGGGTCGTCGAGTTCGGGGAAGGTGGTCTTCACCATGTGGGCGTTGTTCTCCCGCCATCTGCGGGTGTGGCTGCTGCTGGCCGTCGGGGCGCCGATCCTGGCCTGGCTGCTCGGCAGGATCGGAGACGCGATCGAGCGTCGGCGCGGACCGAACGTCGTGAGCAAGATCACTCACCAGGGGCGGCGTTTCCTGGAGCGGCGCGCCCGCGGGCCACTGCGCAGGCGGGAGCGTGCCGACGCGGACCGGCTGGCCCGCTGAGGCGGACCGATCAGGCCGGGAGCAGCCTGCCGAGCCATCCCCCGCGGCGACGCGGGGTGGCGACGGTCGGCGTCGGATCGAGTTCCGCGCACCGCCGGCACGGCGTCCCGTCCGCCGCGACGAGCGGCGCCGGTGACACGAGATGCCCGCAGAGTGCCTCGTAACGCCCGGTCCGGACGGCGTGTGGAGCGCAGAGTTCTGTGTCGGTCACTTTGTGTGCACGGCGGTCGATGACGGAGGTCAGCGTGAGGACCTCGGGTTCATCCGCCGCGCGATCCGGCCCGGCGCTCACGACGTCGACCTCCGTACCGGATGTCCGTACGTCGACCGGCGCATTCTCACGCCCCTTCCAGGCAGGCTTGCTCCTATCGTCGGCGATGCCGGTTGCGGATGCAAGATCGAATGCATACACGTTCGACACCCTCCGCAACTACCGACCCGCCGCGACCCGCCCCGGAGGCACCATGTCCCGTCCGAACGGAACCCGTGCGGCCGATCTCGGGCCGGTGAACTGGCGCCGCCCCGCCGGTGGCCGCCACCGGAGCGACGGCGTCGAGTTCGCCGTGCTCGACGACGGCCGGGTCGCCGTCCGCGACGCGGGCGACCCGGACGGCCCGGTCCTGCTCTACACCGCCGCCGAGATCTCCGCGTTCGTCGACGGCGCCAAGAAGGGTGAGTTCGACGACATGCTCGGTTGAGCACTCACGGCAACATCGCCTCCGCCTCCCGCCACATGCCGGCGACCACCTCGGCCGCCGGCCGGGTCGTCGCCCGCGCCGCGGCCTGCCCGGCCCAGTGGTTGACCCGGTCCAGCATCCCGGGCTCCCCCGCCCGGTACTGGGCGACCAGGCGTCGCTGGTGCGGGTACGGGGCGGGATCCGGCGCCTCCGGGCCGTCCCAGGCCCGGACGTAGCGGGTCGGCACGGCCCGCGCCAGGCGGCCGGTGTACGCGCGGGTGGTCACGGTGTCCTCCGGCGCGAGACGGTCGAGTTCGGCTGCCCAACCGGCGTCGATCGCCGCCTCGGGGGTGCGCAGCAGCGCCGTCCCGACCTGCACCGCACTCGCGCCGAGAGTCAGCGCCGCGGCCACCGACCGGCCGTCGGCGACCGCGCCGGCGGCCACGACCGGCACCGACAGCGCACCGGCCAGCCACGGGACGAGCGCGAACAGCCCGACGGCCGTGCGTTCGGCGTCCTCGGGGCGGGTGCTGCCCCGGTGGCCGCCCGCCTCCATGCCCTGCGCGACGACGACGTCGGCGCCGGCCCGTTCGGCGGCGAGCGCCTCGTCCAGGGTGGTGGCCGTCGCGAACCAGGCGATCCCGGCCGCGTGCGCGGCGGCGACGTGGTCGGCGGGGAGCAACCCCATGATCGTCGAGATGGCGGTGGGGCGGGCGTCGATGACGGCACCGACCTGCTCGTCGAAGTCCGGTGCCGGGCCGGGGGCCGGCCCCGCGGTGCCACCGAGCCGGTCGAGGAACGACGCCTGGGCCTCGGTCCCCGGATCGGCGGGCGGGTCCGGGATCCACACGTTGAGCTGGAAGGGCGCGTCACCGGCGGCCTCGCGGTAGCGGCGGGCCCAGTCCGCGATCGCCGCCGGGGAGTCGTTGACGACCGCGGCGGCTCCCATGCCTCCCGCCGCGGCCACGGCGGCCGCCAGTCCGGGCGGACAGGCGCCCGCCATCGGCGCCTCCAGTACGGGCACCGTCAACCCGTACCGGTCGCAGAAGGAACCGGTCCGTTCACGCACGCTCACCCCGGTGAGTCTGCCCCCTTCCCGCTGGACCTTCCGGGTCCCCCGGGGAAGGATCAGCCGGGTCCGCCCCTGGCCCGAGCAGAACGGAACCAGCTCCCCGCATGACCGGCCCGTCGTTCCTGGAACAGCTGCGTGCACACGCCCCCGAGGCGCTGCCCGCCCATCTCCCCCGCGATCCCGCGCACCGGGTCCCGGCCGACCTGCGGGCCCCGCACGGCACCACGATCATCGCCTTCACCTGGGCCGAGGGTGTCCTGCTCGCCGGGGACCGGCGGGCCACCTCCGGCAACCTGATCGCGCAGAAGGACCTGGTCAAGGTCGTCGTCGTGGACGGCACGTCGGCAGCCGGGTTCGCCGGTTCGGTCGGGCACGCATTGCTGCTCCTCTCGCTGTTCGCCGTGGAGGTCGAGCAGTACGAAAAGGTCGAGGGCGCCCCGATCAGCCAGGACGGCAAGATCCGCAGGTTGTCCACGATCGTGCGGGAGAACCTGCCCGCGGCGATGCAGGGTTTCGTCGCGCTGCCGCTCTACGTCGGCTACGACCCGGCCGATCCGGATCCGGCGCGGATCGTCACGTTCGACGCCTCCGGCAGCATCGCCCGCAACCGCATCGGCTACGCGAGCATCGGATCCGGTTCGGACTTCGCCCAGGCGTCGCTCAAGAAGCTGCACCGGCCCGATCTCGACCGCGCCGGTGCGATCACGCTGGCCGTCGAAGCACTGTGGGACGCCGCCGACGACGACACCGCCACCGCGGGCCCCGACCTGATCCGCTCGCTGTTCCCGAACCTGATCACGGTGACCGCAGAGGGCGCCGCCGAGGTGGAGGAGCGCGAGGTGCGGGCCGCGACCGAGGTGATGCTCGCCGGCCGTTCCCGCCGGCCCGGAGGCTGAGCGGGCCGCAACCCGGTCGCCCTCGCGACCGGCCCGGGTCACGATCACGCGGTGGCCGATCTCCTGCGCTGGCAGTTCGACCTGACCTGGTCGCTGTGCGAATACCATCTCGACCGGCTGGTCGACGACGACCTCACCCGGATCCCGGCACCGCTGCACTGGACCGTGCACCGCGGGACGGACGGGATCTGGACCCCCGACTTCCCCGCCGACGGTGCGGAGCCGGACCCGCCGCCCGCGCCGACCGGCGCCTGGATCGCCTGGCACCTGGGCGAACGCCGAGCTGGGACGGGTACGGGTGGTACGGGGCGCGGGCGGTTGAGTCGCGGCACCCCGGGACGGTGCTCACCCGCCTGCCGATCCCGGAGAGTGTCCGGGCCTGTTCGCAACGTCCTCGCCACCCGCCGGTGCTCGGGTCGGATCCGGCAAGCTGTCGGCCATGTCCACGCTGCGGTCGGTCGCACCGGTCCTCTCCACATCCGATCTCGGCCGGTGGCTCGGCCACTACCGCGAGCTCGGCTTCGCCGTCGAGCGTGACGGCGACGAGTACGGGTTCGCGGTGCTCGACGGCGTGGAGCTGCACGTCGCGGTGAACCCCGACCACGATCCGCGGCGCACCGCGGGCTGCGCCTACCTGCACGTCGAGGACGCCGACGAGCTGCACGCCCGGTGGTCGAAGGTGGCCGGCGGCCGTGCGGTGACCCCGGTGGACACCGCCTACGGGCTGCGCGAGGGCGCCCAGATCGACCCGGACGGCAACCTGCTCCGCTACGGCTCGCCGCTCACGTGCTGAGTCAGCCGGCGCCCCGGCGGTCGAGAGCGACGATCGTGATCCCCGCTGCCACGACGACGAGCAGCGGGGGGATCCAGGACATCGATCCGGTGACGCCCAGCGGTCCCCACAGCCCGGCCCGCCCGGTGAACAGGAACATGACCAGCGGGACCAGCCCGAGGCCGAGTCCGACCATACCCACGACGTTCTGTGCTGCCTTCATTGCGCCCCTCTCGTAACAGTGCGATCGCATTGCAACAGTGCAGGGTGGTCGTTGTCAATGCGATCGCATTGTTACGCTGGCACCGTGCCCCGCTCCGTGGACCACGACGCCCGCCGCTCCGAGATCGCCGACGCCGTGCTCGCCCTCGTCGCCCGCGCAGGCACCGAGGCCGTGTCGCTGCGTTCGGTCGCAGCCGAGGCCGGCATCTCCATGGGCCGGGTGCAGCACTACTTCCCGAGCAAGGACGCGCTGCTGCTGCACGCACTCGACCGGTCGCACCGCCGGATGGAACAGCGGATCGAAGATCGGGCCCGCTCCGGTCCCGACACCGAGCGCGCGGCGCTGGCCACGATCCTCGACGAGCTGCTCGGATCGCATCCCGAGTCCCGCGACGCGATCCGCATCCACGCCGCGTTCGCCGCGCGCGAGGTCGACGAGCGCGCCCGGGCGATCCTCACCGACGGTGACGCCGAGATCCTGGCCCTCGCGGTGAAGGTCGTCGCCGACGCCGGCTCCCCCACCCCGGAGGACGACGGTTACGCACTGCTCGCGCTCGCCGGCGGTCTGGGACACGACGTCGCCCTGCACGGTGCACCGGTCGACCGTGCCCGCCGGGTGCTGGCGGCGATGCTGGACCGGCTCGCACCCGAGCCCTGAACGCCGCACACTCACCGACGGTTGTGACCGGAGGGGGTGGACCCGCACGCGGTTGTGCTTTGCGACGATCGTCCGATGCGTCCGTGGTTCCCCCTTCTCGTCGGCTCGGTGTTCTACCTGGCCGCGCTGCTCTGGGCCGCCACCGAACTGCCGCCCGACGGGGTACCGCTGCACTTCGACGCCGCCGGCGCACCGACCCGGTTCGGCACCCGGGCCGAGTTCCTCGGGTTCGGCACCGTGGTCGGCCTGGTCATGATCGGAACCGGGGTCGGGGTGTACGCGCTGGTCATGCGGGCCCCGCTGAACGCGATCAGCGTTCCGCACAAGGAGTACTGGACGCACCCGTCGCGGTCCGCTCGGCTGCGCCGCATGCTCGCCGAGGACATGGGCCGGCTGTTCGGCGTCATCGTCGCCTTCCTCGCGCTGGTCCCGGTGGCCACCGTGTACGCGACGCGGGCCGACCCGGTGCGGCTACCGGCCGGAGCGACCTGGCTCGCCGTCGCGGTGCTGGTGGTGGGGCTCGTCGTGTGGTGCGTGTGGCAGACCCGGCACCGCTACCGCCCGGCGGTGTGAACGCCGCACCGCCCGCACCGCCCACACCGCCCGCCCGGCCCGCCCGGCCCGCACGGCCCGCACGCGCCGAGATGCAGATCAGCGGGAATTGTTGATCTTTCCGGCCCGCTGAGCTGCATCTCGGCGCAGTGCGGGTGGAGCGGCGCGGTTCGGCGCGGGTGGAGCGGCGCGGACGGCGGTGGAGCGCGGGTCAGGGGGTTGCGCGGGTCCGGTAGTGCAGGAAGGTGAACCCGCCCGCGAGACGCTGCTGCTCCACGAGCTCCAGCCCGGTCCGGACGCCGTCGGGCAGGGCCCGTAGGCCCCCACCGACCAGTGCCGGGACCAGGTAGAGGTCGAGATCGTCGACGAGTCCGGTCCGGAGCGCCTCCGCGGCGAGGGTCGGACCGGAGATCGAGACGTCGCCCGGCGCCGCGGACACGATCTCCCGGACCCGGGCGGGGTCGAGTTCACGCTCCAGGGTGGTCCGCGCGGTGCTCACCGCGGTCAGGCTGCGGGAGAACACCACCTTGGTCGCAGCGCGCCACGTGGCGGCGAACTCCAGATCGGTCGCGCTGCGCCCGGAGGCCCGGTCGACGTGCTCCCAGTCCTGCATCTCCTCGTACATGCGACGGCCGTAGAGGTGGGTGTCGGCGGTTCGCTCGCGTTCGGTGACGAACGCGACCACCTCGTCGTCCGGGACCGCCCAGTCGTAGCGGCCGTCGGGATCGGTCAGGTAGCCGTCCGCGGACATGATCGCCGAGTAGCGCAGGCGTCCCATCGCACTCCCCTTCCGTACCGGGCCGCCCAGCCTCGCACACCGAGATGCAGCTCAGCGGGAGTTGACGATCTTCGGCGCCCGCTGAGCCGCATCTCGGTGTCGACGGGATCAGGCGTGGTGCGTCGCCGCGCTCCGGTAGTCGGTGTAGGTGTACGGGTTGTCGAGGATCTTGGTCTCCGGGATCTCCGGGTTCATGCCCTGCTGCCAGGCCTCCTCGCCCATGGTCGCGCGCAGGTGCTCCACGGTGGACCCGACAGCCGCCCGCGCGGCGGCGAGGTCGACGTCGACCAGCCGGCCGTCGCGCTTCACGATCCGGCCGTTCACCAGCACCGTGTGCACGTCCGCGCGCTGCGCCTGGAACGCGACATGCCCGTGCGGGTGCAGCAGCGGGAACGAGACCGGCGAGTGTTCGTTGCGGATCAGCACCAGGTCGGCCTTCTTGCCGGTCTCGACACTGCCCAGGTCGGACTCGCGCCCGATCGCGCGGGCGCCGCCGCGGGTCGCCCACTCGACGACCTGCTCGGCACGCAGCGCGGAGTGGGTGACCGTGTCGCCGCGGGAGTGCGCCTCCAGGTGCTCGCGGGAACGGTCGGCCCCCAGCGTCGCGCGCATCGCGGAGAACAGGTCGGCGCTCCACCACATCGAGGTGTCCATCGACAGCGACACGTCGATGCCGTGCTCGCGCAGCGCCCAGGTGGGCGGATAGCCCTGCCCGGCGCTCTGCTCGCTCTCGGTGGACACCGACACCGAGCCGCCGGTCGCGGCGATCCGCTGGTAGGAGTCGGCGCTCAGGGTGGCCGCGTGCACGTAGACCGTCTCCGGCGTCATGAAGCCGTGCTCGTGCATGAGGCGGATGCCGTCGTCGTTGGTGGCGCCCCACACCCCGGCGTGCGTGGTGACCGGCACCCCGAGCTCGCGGGCGACCTCGAAGGCGGGCTTCTCCGGGAACGCCGGGTCGCCGGTCACGTCGAAGGCCAGCTGGAAGCCGAGCATGTCGTCACCGGGGGTGATCCGGCGCCCGACGAACTCGCGGAAGCCCGCGTCGGCGGTCCAGTTCGCGGGCGCGTCCTGGATGTTGCCGTAGGCGAGGACGAACCGGCCGGCGGTGGCCTGCAGGCCGTCGACGGCGGCGTCGGCGTGCTGCGGGGTCTGCAGGCCGTGCGACCAGTCGACGGTGGTGGTGACCCCGGCGTCGAGGGCCTCCAGGGCGGCGAGCAGGTTCCCGGCGTACACGTCCTCGGGGCGGAAGATCTTGCCCCACTCCAGGTAGTTCCAGACGAAGTACTGGGTGAGCGTCCAGTCCGCGCCGTAACCGCGCAGCGAGGTCTGCCACATGTGCCGGTGCGTGTCGATCATGCCCGGCATGACGATGCCGCCGGTCGCGTCGATCTCCTCGGTGCCGTCGGGCACCGGCAGGTCCGGCCCGATCGCGGAGATCCGGTCGCCGGTCACCAGGACGTCGTGCCCGGCCAGCACGGTCCGCTGCGCGTCCACCGTCAGCACGGTTCCGCCTCGGAGGACGATCGACTCGCTCATCGGGAGTGCTCCTTCGCTGTCAGCACTACTCGGACGGGCGTCCGGCATACGGACAACCCCCGGTCCGGGCCACTCTGGCGCAGCCCGCGCGCACTGTCAACGGACCTTCGACGCCATCCACGCGAGCTACGGTCACACCCGTCCGCACAGCGGACACGACCCGCTACCGTGGGCAGCCGGACTGCGAACGGGGGAGAGCCCATGCCACGTGAGGGAACCGGGCCGGATTTCATCGAGGCCCTCGCCCGCGGTCTGGAGGTGATCGCCGCCTTCCGGCCGGGCCGGCCGGAGATGACGCTGGCCGACGTCGCGGCCGCCACCGGACTCGCCCGGCCGACCGCGCGCCGCATCCTGATCACGCTGGCCGAGCTGGGGTACGTCCGCAGCTCGGAGCGCGGCTACCTGCTCACCCCGCGGGTGCTGGAGCTCGGCGTCGCCTACGTCCGCTCGACCGGATTGTGGGACATCGCCCGCCCACACCTGGAACGCCTGGTCGAGCGGACCAACGAGTCCTGCTCGATCGGCCAGCTCGACGGCTCGGACATCGTCTACGTCGCCCGGGTCGCCGTCCCCAAGATCGTCACCCTGGCGGTCCAGATCGGCACCCGGTTCCCGGCGCTGCCGACGTCGTTGGGAAAGGTGCAGCTCGCCGCGCTGTCGCCGGAGGAGCTCGACCGAGTGCTCGCCGAACCCACGCGGTCCGGGCTGACCCCGCGCTGGCGTCCGGACCGGGCGGAGCGCGACGCCGAGCTCCGCCAGGTGCGGGCCCGCGGCTGGGCCCTCACCGACGAGCAGCTCGCACCCGGCATCCGGTCGGTCGCCGCCCCGCTGCGCGACGGCGACGGCCGGGTGATCGCCGGCGTCAACGTCAACTGCCACGCGGCCGAGACCTCGCTGGAGACGCTGCTCGAACACCACCTGCCACTGCTGTTGCAGGCCGCGGGGGAGATCAGCGCCGACTTCGCCCGGCTGGCGACCGTGCCGCACGTGACGGTGCCCGCCCCGGCTTGACCGCGGCCCGCTCCGGAGCCACGATCGGCGGTAGCGGACACTTGTCCGCATCGCGATCAGTACGGAGGATCTCATGGCCGACCCCGGAGCACCGGACCCTGGCGGCGGGCCGCTGTCGGGCATCCTGGTGGCGGACTTCTCCCGGATCCTGGCCGGGCCGTACGCGACCATGCTGCTGGCCGACATGGGGGCCGACGTGATCAAGGTCGAGGGCCCGGCCGGTGACGACACCCGGACCTGGATGCCCCCCGAGCGCGACGGCGAGTCCACCTACTACCTGGGCATCAACCGCGGGAAGCGGTCGATCGCGCTCGACCTGCGCGACGCCGACGACCGCGCCGCCGCCCAGGAGCTCGCCCGCCGCGCCGACGTCCTCATCGAGAACCTGCGGCCCGGCGGGATGGCCCGGTTCGGGCTGGACCACGACAGCGTCGCCGCGACCAACCCCGGCGTCGTCTACGCCTCGATCTCCGGTTTCGGGTCGGGGGCCGGTGCGCACGTACCCGGTTACGACCTGATGGTGCAGGCGATGTCCGGCCTGATGAGCCTCACCGGGGACCCGGACGGGCCGCCGTACCGGGCGGGCATCTCGGTGTTCGACGTGATGGCGGGCAACCACGCGACGATCGGCATCCTGGCCGCGCTGCGGCACCGCGACCGCACCGGCGAGGGGCAGCACGTCGAGGTCAACCTGCTGTCCTCGGCGCTGACCGGGCTGGTCAACCACAGCTCGGCGTGGGTCGCATCGGGCACCGTGCCGTACCGGATGGGCAACGCCCACCCGAGCGTCTTCCCGTACGAACCGCTGCCCACCGCCGACGACGACATGATCGTCGCGGCCGGGAACGACCGGCAGTTCGGCAAGCTCTGCGAGGTCCTGGGCATCCCCGGTGTCGCCGACGACCCGCGGTTCGCCCGCAACGCCGACCGCACCGCGAACCGTGAGGCGCTGCGCCCGATCCTCACCGAGCGGCTCGCCCGGCGGGGCGCCGTCGAATGGTTCGAGCTGCTCACCGAGGCCGGCGTGCCGTGCGGCCCGATCCAGACCATCGACGGCGGGTTCGCGATGGCGGAGCGGTTCGGCCTGGACCCGGTCGTCGAGGTCGGCGACGGCGACCGGGCGATCCCGACGACCCGCCACCCCATCCGCTTCTCGACCACCCCTGCGGTGTACCGGCTCCCGCCGCCGCAGCTCGACGAGCACGGCGCCGACCTGCGGAAGTGGCTGAGCGAGACATGAGCGACCGGACCTACGAGACCGCGCTGGGCGCCTCGACGAAGGACAGCATCACGCTGCTCGGACACGATCTCGCAAACGACGTCATGGGCGAGGTCGGGTTCGGCGAGCTGGCGTTCTGGCTGGCCACCCAGCGCCGCCCGGAGCCCGGTGAGACCCGGGTGTTCGAGGCCGTCCTCGCGGCGCTGGCCGACCACGGGTTCACCCCGACCGCCATCGTCACCCGGTTGACCCACCTGTCCGCACCGGACTCGGTGCAGGGCGCGCTGGCCGCCGGGCTGCTGGGCGGCGGGTCACGGTTCCTCGGTGTCACCGAGGACTGCGGCCGGTTCCTGCACGAGCACCTGCCCGCCGAGCATCCCACCGACGACGCCGGTTGGGACGCCGTCGCGCTGGAGATCGTCCGGGCGCAGCGGGCCGCGAAGCGCTTCGTTCCCGGCCTGGGCCACCACGTGCACAAGGACGGCGACCCGCGCACGCCGCGACTGTTCGCGATCGCCGACGAGGAGGGCCTGACCGGCCCGCACCTGCGGCTGTTCGCCGCGATCGGCCGGACCCATCCCGAGGTGCTGGGGCGCACGTTGCCGCTGAACGGTGCCGGGGTCTGCGGCGCTGCGCTGGCCGATCTGGGCCTGCCACTGGAGCTGCTGCGCGGGTTCGCGCTGCTGGCCCGCACCGCGGGACTGGTCGGCCAGCTCGCCGAGGAGCTGCGCAACCCGGTGGCGAACGACATCTTCCTCTCGGTCGACCTGAACAACCGGTCCGTCCCGCCGAGCCCGTACCACCCGTAGGAGAATGCGATGACGCAGGAAACCACGACGCACCAGGCCACGCAGCCCACCACCGTCACCGAGGACACGATCACCGACGTCGCCGTCGCACGCTGGGCGACCGCGCACGACCCGCGCACCGCCGAGCTGATGACCGCACTGGTGCGGCACCTGCACGCGTTCGCCCGGGAGACCCGGCTGACCGAGGCCGAGTGGATGGCCGCCGTGCAGTGGCTCACCGCGACCGGGCAGATCAGCGACGAGAAGCGCGAGGAGTTCATCCTCGCCTCCGACGTGCTCGGCCTGTCCATGCTCGTCGTGGCGCAGAACCACCGGTTCGACCCCGCGGCCACCCCCGCCACCGTCCTCGGTCCGTTCCACATCGACGGTTCGCCGGAGCGGGAGTTCGGCGAGGACATGTCCGACGGGCTGCCCGGCGAGCTCCTCTACGTGCACGGCACCGTCCGCTCGCTGGACGGCACACCGGTGCCCGGTGCCATGCTCGACGTCTGGCAGTCCGACGCCGACGGCGCCTACGAGGCCCAGCTCGACGTCGACGAGGCCCGGCTGCGGGCCAAGTACACCAGCCGTCCGGACGGCACCTACTGCGTGCGGACGATCGCCCCGCGGGGTTACGCGATCCCGATGGACGGCCCGGTCGGCGCGCTCATCTCGCGCACCGACATCAGCTACTACCGGCCCGCGCACATCCACTTCCTGATCGCGGTGCCCGGTTTCGAGCCGCTGATCACCCACCTGTTCCGGGAGCACACCGAGTTCCTGGACTCCGACGTGGTGTTCGGCGTGAAGCGCGAGCTGATCGTCGGCTTCGAACAGCACGGGCCGGGCCCGACCCCGGACGGCGGACACTCCGACGGACCGTGGCTGGAGGCCCGCTTCGACTTCGTCCTGCAACCCGCCTGACGCCGATGCGACGCGTCGTGATCGAGCACCCCGGGGCGCCACCGGTGGTCCGCGACGGCCCGGCGCCCGAGCCGGGCCCGGGTGAGGTCGCGGTCGAGCTGCTGGCCGCCCCGGTCACCCCGCTGGACCTGCTGTGCGCATCGGGGACGTCGTACTTCGGCGCGCCGGTGACCCCGTACGTGCCGGGAGTGCAGGGCGTCGGCCGGGTGGACGGGCGGACCGTCTGGTTCCCGACGACGGCCGGGATGCGCCCCGGGGATGGCAGCATGGCGGTGGTCGCCGTCGCGGCGACCGAGGACCTGGTGGGTCTCCCGGAGGGGGCCGACCCGGTCGCCGTCGCCGCCGCCGGGCTGTCCGCGGTCGCCGCTCACGCCTGCCTGCACGCGCGCGGCGGGTTGACCGCCGGGGAGACGGTGATCGTGCTCGGCGCGGGCGGGATCGTCGGGTTGTCGGCGGTGCAGTTCGCGCGGGCGGCCGGGGCCCGGGTTGTCGCAGGGGCCCGCTCCCCCGCCGCCCGGGAGCGGGCCGCGCGCGCCGGTGCCGACGTCGTGGTGGAGCTCGATCCCACCGATCTCCCGGTGCTGGCCGCCCGGTTCGCCGAGGCCTGCGACGGTGGCGCCGACCTGGTGGTCGACCCGCTGTTCGGGGTACCGGCGGCGGCCGCGCTGCGCGCGCTGCGGCCGGGTGGGCGGATGGTGCACCTGGGCAGCTCGGCGGGGGACATCAGCCCGATCGACTCGGCGACGCTGCGCAGCGGGTCGCTGCGGTTGATCGGCTACACGAACAACGAGCTGTCGCGAGCCGAGCGGGCGACGATCCTGGGCGCGGTCGCGAAGGCCGTCGCCGACGGGACGCTCGACCTGCCGTACGAGCGGTGGTCGCTCGACGACGCCGCCGCGGCCTGGCAGCGCCAGCGGGACGGGCAGGTGGACGGCCGGGTCGTGCTGGTGCCCTGACCGGATGGCCCCGCCACGATGTCACAGAACACGCAGGTCACCGGCACAGTGTGGGGCACACGAGTGGCATGTAGCATTCGGTGTTCGTCCTGACCGGACCGGGCACCACGGTCCGTACCTCGCCCGCGCCGGTGAGCGGAGGAGTGTCATGGAGCGGCTCACCGACCAGCCCAGCAAGGCCGACCGGCTCGCGGTCGCCGTGCGTGACGCGATCCGCAGCGGCGACCTGACCCCGGACCGGTTGTACTCGGCCCAGGAGCTCGGTGAGATGTTCGGCGTCTCCCGGACCCCGGTGCGCGAGGCGCTGTTGAAGCTGGCGAACGCGGGGCTGGTCCGGATCGAGCGGAACCGGGGCGCCCGCGTGCTGCACAGCACCGAGGCCGACATCACCGAGGTTTTCACGCTGCGCCTGCTGCTGGAACCGGCCGCCACCGGCCGGGCTGCGGTGGACCCGGACTTCCCGATCGGTGAGCTGAGAGCGGCGCTGGAGCGGATGAGCGCGCACGAGGACGATCCCGATGCGTTCTTCCGGGCCGACTGCGACTTCCACGACGTGATCCTGCGGGCCGGCGGGAACGGGCGCCTGGCCGAGATCGTGCTGTCCCTGCGGGACGCGATCACGGTGCAGGGCAGGCGGAGCATGCCGGGCGTGCGGGGGGCGGCGCAGATCGTCGCCGAGCACCGGGCGGTCGCCGACGCGCTCGCGAGCGGCGACCGCGAGCGGGCGAGCGCGGCGATGCGCGAGCACCTGCTCAGCACCGCCGACGTGCTCGTCGGCGACCCGGCCGCCTGGCGTCGGGAGTGGGAGCGCTGGGGCTGATCCCGCGCGCCGGAATCACCCCCCGGGTGGGCGCTCGAGCCCGTATCCCTCCATCGAGCGGGTGAACTCCAGCGGATCACCGTCGACGAAGGTGTCGGGGCCGAAGGCCGGGTCGGCCATCAGACCCCAGGCGCGGCGCCGCTGCATGGCGAGGTTGCCGGCGTCGTAGAGCGGGAAGACGGCGGCCTCGCGGTAGAACTTGGCCATCGGGAAGCGGGTGTCCAGCGCGTTCACGCCGACGATCCGCATGCAGTCGAAGACCACGCTCTGCATCAGGTCGCCGCAGAAGACCTTGCTCATCCCGCCGAGCGCGTGGCCCTGCCCGGGGTGGCCGTCGAGGTAGTGCGCGGCCTTCCAGCACAGGTAGCGCCCGGCCTCGATCCGGGCCGCGATGTCGACCAGGAGGTTCCCGACGGCCTGGTGCCGGATGATCGGGACCGCCCCGCCGCCGGTGTAGGTGCGCGACCACTTGAGCGCGTACTCGTAGGCGCCGCGGGCCACGGCGACCGCGGCGATCCCGGCGATCGGGCTGGACCAGGTGAAGTTGCGGTGGATCAGCAGGTCCCCGTCGCCGTGGGCGAGCACGTCGTCCGGGCCGACCCGGGCCCCGTGGAAGGTCATCGTCACGTTCTGACAGGTCCGGTGTGCCAGCTTGTCGATGACCTCGTAGGTGACCCCCGGGGTGCCCCGCTCGACCAGGACGACGCTGAGCGCCGACGTCCCGCCCGCCGTGCGGTCGGTCCGGGCGACGCACACGTTGAGGTCCGCGCCGCGCAGGTCCCATCCGCCGGCGTTGCACGGCCAGTGCTTCTCCCCGTTCAGCACGCGGTCGCCGGTACGCCGGTCGACCTCCGCGAGCAGCTGGATCCCCGCCCGGGGGTTCGGGTGGTCGAAGTTCGCGGTGCCACCGCGTTCGCTGACCACCCAGCCGGCGAGGAACTCGCCCCGGGTGTCGGCGGCCGCCCGGCCGATCCACCGCTGCTTCTGCTCGTCCGTGCCGTGCCAGAGCACCGGCATCAGGGCCAGCCCGTTGACCAGCAGGATCGTCGGGAATCCCGGGTCGACCGCGCAGAGCTCCTCGATCGCGATCAGGAAGTCGACCATGGACGCTCCGCCGCCGCCGTACTCCCGGGGCAGGAACATAGCGGTGAAGCCGGCCTCGGCGGCGCGCGCGTAGACCGGCCGCATCGCCAGGAAGGCGGCCTGCGGATCGGGGAGGGTGTCGGCGGCCTCCGCCGCCGGGCGCAGTACGGACTCCGCGAAGTCACGCGCCCTGGACTTGAGCCGTTTCTGACGGGAGCTCAGATCGAAGTCGACGGCCACCCGGATCCCTTCGTACGAGCTCGGTGCGGAGCGGGCGCCCGGCCGGTCACTCCCCGGCTGCGAGCCGGGACAGCCCCAGGGCGCCGCGCAGACCCTGGTCGTTCGCCGCGATGTCCTCCAGAGTGCTCCGGTCGAGCACCGCGAAGTAGGCATCGAGCGCGTCGGAGAACACGGACCGGGCGCCGCAGACGCCCGCGACGCGGCAGAACCGCGCGGGACCGAGGCACTCGACGACGGCGAAGTCGTTCTCCATCAGCCGCATGATCTCGCCGACCGTGATCGTCGCCGGGTCGCGCACCAGCGTGACACCGCCACCACGGCCGCGGGTCGTCTCCACCAGCCCACCACCGGCCAACCGGTGCACGACCTTGTCGAGGTGGTTGCGCGAGACACGGTGCGCCGTGGCGATCTCGCCGACCGAGCCGCGCCGCCCGGGGGCGACCCGCAGGTAGAGCAGGACGCGGATGGCGAAGTCGGCGTGCGTGGTGTGCTTCATGCGGGCCCGTCTCGATCGGCTGTCTGCTCGGACGGTACCCGCCCGGCAGGCGGGCCGTCCTCGCTCGACGCGACGGCTGCCGGCCGGTGGACGCCGGGCCGGCAGCCGTCACCGACGGTGCTCAGCCGACGAGCGTGCCGATCGATTCATGGTGCTTGCCGAACTCGACGTAATCGTCGTCCATGATCGCCCGCGGGTTGAAGTCGGGGTCGGCGAGGATGCCGTGCACCCGACGGCGCTGCATGCCCATGTTGCCGCCGTCGTAGATCGGCAGGACGGCCGCCTCGCGGAGGATCTTGCCGAAGCCGTTCTGCAGCTCCAGGCTGTTCACCCCGACGATCTGCATGCACTTGTAGACGCACTGGAACATCAGCTCGGTCACCTGGATCTTGTTCATCGCACCGACCAGCTCGGCGTGCTGGTCGTGCTTGTCCAGGTAGTCCGCCGCGCGCCAGGAGAAGTAGCGCGCCATCTCGATCTGGGACGCCACGTCACCGAGCACGTAACCCACGTTCTGGAAGTTGATGATCGGCTTGAGGGCACCGGCGGTGTGGCCCTTCGCGAACTCCAGGGCCATCTCGTAGGCGGCACGGGCCATGCCGACCGCGGCGATCGCCGCGACCGGACCCGACCAGGCGAAGTTGCGGTTGATGACGAGGTCCCCGTTGCCCTGCGCGCCCGGCAGTAGGTTCGCCGCCGGGATCCGGGCGTTGTCGAAGACGATCTCGGCGTTGGACGCGAGCCGGTGCCCGATCTTGTCGAGGTGCCGGTAGGTCACACCGGGGGTGTCCCGCTCCAGGACCAGTGCCGACAGGCCGGAGGTGCCACCAGCCCCGGGGTCGGTGCGGACGATCAGCGTCCCGGCGTTGACGCCGCGCTCGTCCCACCCGGCCGACGACGGCCAGTACTTGCGTCCGTTGACCACGAAGTCGTCGCCGTCGCGCACGGCGGTCAGCCCGACACCGGCGGGCCGGGGCAACGGGATGTCGAAGTTCGCGGTGCCCGCCGGGTTGCCGGGCGGTTCGCTCGCGGTCCAGCCACCCAGGTACTCGCCCGTCGGGTCGGACGTGGCGGCCCCGAGGAAGCGCTGCTTCTGCTCGTCGGTCCCGTACCAGGCGATCGGCATGAGGCCCAGACCATCTGCAGCTCCGGGAATGGGGGCCGGCGCGGGCCGGCCGCGGGTGGGGTGACCGCGGTCGGCCGGTCCGCGGTCGACGGACAGAGTCCTGAACACGCATTTCAGATGCGTATTTGAATGGTAACGGTGAGGTTGCGGAGTGTTGCCCACGTCTCACAGCGGCGTGCGGCCCGTTGTGCGCTCGGGGCTGCGGGCCCCGACGATGCTGGTTACTACAAGTAGCATGTAACATGCGACCTGTTCGTCATCTCCAGGGAGAGACCCATGCTCGACGTCGCGCCCCGCCGACGGGCCACCACCGGGGCCCACCCCGCACTGGCGGACGCACTGCGCCGGACCGGTGTCGAGTTCCACGACGACCCCGGCACCCGGGCCCGCTACGCCACGGACGCGTCGCTCTACCGGATCCCGCCGCAGGCGGTGGTGCGCCCGCGCTCGGCCGACGACGTGCTCGCCGCACTCGCCGTCTGCCGGGAGCTCGGCGTTCCGCTGACCTCCCGGGGTGCGGGCACCTCGGTCGCCGGGAACGCGATCGGCCCCGGCGTCGTCCTCGACTTCAGCCGGCACATGAACCGGGTGCTCTCGATCGACCCGGACACCCGCACCGCCCTCGTCGAGCCGGGCACCGTGCACGCCACGCTGCAGGCCGGGGCCGCCGCCCACGGTCTGCGGTTCGGGCCGGACCCGTCGACACACACCCGCTGCACGATCGGCGGGATGATCGGCAACAACGCCTGCGGGGCCCGCAGCCTCGGCTACGGCCGGACCTCGGACAACGTCGCCGGGCTGGAGCTCCTCACCGCGTCCGGCGAGCGGATCGGGACCGCCTACGACGCCGCCGGCCGGCCCACCGTCACCGGTGGCGCCGAGCTGGTCACCCGGCTGCAGGACCTGATGGCGGGCTTCCTCGCCGTCGGGCGCACCGAGTTCGACCGGTTCGGCAGGCAGGTGTCCGGCTACGCCGTGCAGCACCTGCTCCCCGAGCGGTTCGACCTCGGACAGGCACTGGTCGGCTCCGAGGGCACCCTCGGCGTGCTCACCGGGGCCACCGTCCGGCTGGTGCGCGACCCGCTGCACCGGGTCATGGTGGCGCTGGGTTTCGACGACATCGTCGCCGCCGGTGAGGCCGCGCCGCAGGTGGTCGCCTTCCGGCCCACAGCCTGCGAAGGGCTCGACTCCCGGCTGGTGGACGTGGTCCGCACCCGGCGCGGCGCGGACCGGGTGCCGGAGCTGCCGGAGGGCCGGGCGTGGCTGTTCGTCGAGCTCGCCGGTGACGACCGGGACGAGACGATGGACCGGGCGTCGGCGCTGGCCTCGTCCGGCATCTCCGCCCGCACCCGGATCATCGACGACCCGGCCGTCGCCGCGCCGCTGTGGCGGATCCGGGAGGACGGTGCGGGTCTCGCCGGCGTCGCCCCGTCCGGCCGCCGCGCCTGGGCGGGCTGGGAGGACGCCGCCGTCCCGCCCGCGTCGCTGGGCGCCTACCTGGCCGAGTTCGACGAGCTGCTGGACAGCCACGGGCTGACCTCGGCGCCGTTCGGGCACTTCGGCGAGGGCTGCATCCACGTCCGGCTGGACTTCCCGTTCGACCGGCACGACGGCACGACGGCGTTCCGTGAGTTCCTGACCGCCGCCGCGACGCTGGTCGCGAAGTTCGGCGGGACGCTCTCCGGTGAGCACGGCGACGGCCGCGCCCGCAGCGCGCTGCTCCCGACCATGTACTCCCCGGAGGCGCTGCGCCTGTTCGGCGGGCTGAAGGCGGTCTTCGACCCGGACGGCCTGCTCAACCCGGGCGTGCTCGTCGACCCGGACCCGGTCGACGGTGCGGTGCGGGTGACCGCCGACCTGCCGCTGCTGCCCTCCCGCGGGTTCCGCTTCGAGCACGACGGCGGCAGCCTCACGAACGCGGTGCACCGCTGCACCGGGGTCGGGAAGTGCCGCGCCGACAACTCCGGGCACGGCGGCCTGATGTGCCCGTCGTACCTGGCGACCCGCGAGGAGAAGGACTCCACCCGCGGCCGCGCCCGGGTGCTGCAGGAGCTGATCCGCGGCGAGCGCCCGGACTGGCGGGCCCCGGAGGTGCACGAGGCGCTGGACCTGTGCCTGTCCTGCAAGGGCTGCACCTCGGACTGCCCGACCGGGATCGACATGCCGGCCTACAAGGCCGAGGTCCTGCACAACGCCTACGCCGGACGGATCCGGCCGCGCTCGCACTACTCGCTGGGATGGCTGCCCCGCTGGGCCCGCCTGGCCGGGCTCGCACCGCGGCTGGCGAACCGGGCCGCGACGCTGCCCGGGATCGGGCCGCTGATGCTCCGGGTGGCCGGGGTCGACACCCGGCGGTCGGTGCCCCCGTTCGCGACGACCCCGTTCCGCCGCTGGTGGCGGCGCAGCGGACGCTCCGCGGCGACCGGCGGCACCCCGGTGCTGCTGTTCACCGACAGCTTCACCGACGGCTTCTCCCCCGCCGCCGCGCGGGCTGCCGTGGCGCTGCTGCGCCGCGCCGGTGTCGAACCGCGGGTCCCGCGGCGGCAGCTCTGCTGCGGGCTGACCTGGATCTCCACCGGTCAGCTCGACGCGGCCCGCCGGATCCTGCGGCGCACCACGGCCGAGCTGGCCGCGGCCACCGCGGCCGGGATCCCGATCGTCGGGCTGGAGCCGTCCTGCACGGCGGTGCTGCGCAGCGACGCCGTGGAGCTGCTCGGTACCGACGAGTCCCGCGCCGTCGCCGCGAACACGTTCACCCTCGCCGAGTTCCTCACCCGTCAGGACGGATGGACCCCGCCGGACCTGTCCGGGGTGACCGTGGTGGCCCAGCCGCACTGCCACCACCACGCCGTCATGGGCTGGGCCGCGGACCGGGAGCTGCTCTCGCGGGCCGGCGCGTCGGTCCGGGCCCTCGCCGGGTGCTGCGGCCTGGCCGGGAACTTCGGCGTCGAGGCCGGGCACTACGAGGTCTCGGTGGCCGTCGCCGAGCAGAACCTGCTGCCCGCCCTCGACGCCGATCCCGGCGCCGTCGTGCTGGCCGACGGGTTCTCCTGCCGCACCCAGATCTCCGACCTGCGCGGACGCACCGCGGTGCACCTGGCCGAGCTGCTGCTCGACGGCGGCGCGGTCAGGGAGCGGACGGCGACGGGCTGATCGCGGTCCGCACCGCGAACCCGCCCAGGACCGTCCCGGCGATCCAGCGCTGGACCGTCATGGCGCGGGGCCGCGACGCCAGGAACCCCGACACCGACGCGGCGGTCAGCACGATCAGCGCGTTCACCGTGACGGCGACGACGATCTGGGTGCCGCCGAGCTGCAGCAGCTGGCTCCAGGCGGCCCCGTCGGCCGGGTTCACGAACTGCGGGAGCAGCGCCGCGTACATCAGCGCGATCTTCGGGTTCAGCAGGTTGGTGAGCAGTCCCATCCCGAACAGCCGAGCATCCGACTCGGGTTCGAGGGTGCGGGCCTCGAACGGGGAGCGGCCGCCCGGACGGAGCATCGTCCAGGCCAGCCAGGCCAGATAGACCGCACCGGCGATCTTCACCGTGGTGTACGCCGCGGGGACCGCGACGAACAGCACCGACAGACCGGCCGCCGCGGCCACCAGGTAGCAGAGGAACCCGACCGCGGTACCGGCCAGCGAGACCAACCCGGCGCGGCGCCCCTGGGAGATCGCCCGGGAGGTCAGGTAGACCATGTTCGGCCCGGGGGTGAGCACCATCCCGAGCGCGACCACGACGACACCGAGAACAGCGGACAGCTCGATCACGACACGGTGCCCCTTCGGCCGACGGACTCCGGTGAGCAGAGCACACCGGACCGGCGCACGGCGAGCGGTATACCGCCGACCTGCGGTGATCTGTGTCGCGAGGATCCCGCCAGCGGGCGGGCGCCGGGCCGCAGGCCGCTGCGAGGATCGGGGCCATGGCGCACGACGATGACGCCCCGGGCGTCACGACCGACGAGCTGCGGGCCGTGACCCGGTTCGTGCTGCACAGCGCCGACGAGCTCCTCGGCGTGTTCGAGGCGGCGCACCCCGGTGACGACCGGCCCCGGGCGGCGGTCGAGGCGGCGCGCGCGTTCGTCGACGGCGCACCGCGGTCCCGTCGGCAACGGGTCACCTCGCTCGCGGCACACCGGGCCGGCGCCGCCGCGGCGACGGAGCCCGCGGCGCTCGCGGCCCGGGCCGCCGGCGACGCGGCGGCCGCCGCGTACCTGCACCCCCCGGCCCAGGTGTGGGGCTGGGGTTCCGAGGTCGCCAGGACGTCCCAGGTCGGGCACGTCCTGCGGGCGGCGGCCTGCGCCGCCCGGGTGGCCGAGCTGGCGGCGGGTGAGGACGCGGAGGTGGCTGCGGGTGAGGACGCGGAGGTGGCTGCGGCGCACCTCGCGGAGTCGTTCCGCCGGGCCTCGCCGCAGATCGCCGGGATCGTCCGCAGGTACCCGCCGATCGGAGCGGGCCGCAGCCGGGTGGCGCGGCTGACGAAGGCGCTGGACGACCGCTGCCGGGTGGGCCCCTGACCGGTCACCGCGGCCGGGACCGGGGGCGGAGGCAACGGCCGCCGTCGGTGGGCCGGCCGGTCGGCGCGGTGTCGTCGGTGCGACCGTTCAGCGGGTGGTGAACCGGTGGACGCGGAGCGCGTCCTGCACCACGGGGAGGTGCCCGGCGGCGGACAGGAACGGACGCAGCCAGACCCTGGGATCCCGGACGGTCATCTCGTCGATCACCGCGATGTCGTCGAGCTCGCGCAGCGTGCGGTGCCGGCGCGCGAAGTCGGCCGGGTGCCACGCCCAGTGGAACGACGTCCCGAGGGCCCGGAACGTCGGGGCCCAGCGGGAGGCGGTCGCCGACCACGCCGAGACCGCGTCGAACGCCAGCTCGGCACGCCGGGTCCCGGAGACGATCCGGTCGACGAGGGCGTGCACGGCGGCCGGCCGGATGTACATGAACAGCCCCTCGGCGACGACGAGCGTCGCGCGGTCCGGGTCCACCTCCCGCCACCAGCTCTCCGCCGTCACCGAGCCGGGGACCTGCCGGACGTGTGCCGGGAAGTCGTAGAGCCTGCGCCGGACGTCCATGACCTCCGGCTGGTCGACGTCGAGCCAGCGGCACGACGGCGGCGGCGCCAGCCGCAGCGGGCGGCTGTCCAGGCCACAGCCCAGGTGCAGCACCTGGCCGTGCGACTCCCCCGAGGAACGCGCGGGTCCACCCGTCCAGCACCGCGGCCCGGCAGGCGATGATGGTGGCGTCACCCGCGAGCTGCCAGAGCCCGTGGACGTCGTGCTCGATACGGTCGTAGACCTCCTCGGCGTACGGGTCCCCGAGGATCGGCCTGCGGCTGCGTGCGTCGTGGCGCCGCATGTAGAGGGTCATCAGCAGGGTCGCGGCGGCGCCGCGCAGGTCCACCTTCTCGGTCCCCGCCATCGCGAACCTCCCCCTGGCTACGCTGGCATCGCGCCCCCGTGGCCCAACGGCAGAGGCAAGCCCCTTAAAAGGGCTACCGGTGTGGGTTCGAATCCCACCGGGGGCACCCTGTGATGGCGCAGGACATCAGCATAGGGCCGGACCCACGGGTCCGGCCCGTGTCCCGGGAACTGCCCGCCTCGGCCCGGTGGCCGCGGGCCGGCCGGAACCCGCCCGAATCACCGAGCCGACACGTCCCGATCCCCGACCCAGCAACGGAGACGCGATGACGCCCGGTCCCGACCCCGGCACGCCCCGCCCCGAGGGCCTGTCCCGCGCGTCCCCGGGCGGCGGACTGTCCCGGCGGCTCGGGCTCGGTGATGCGGTGATGATCGGGCTCGGCTCGATGCTGGGTGCCGGGGTGTTCGCCGCGTTCGGGCCCGCGGCGGCGGCCGCCGGGTCGGGGCTGCTGATCGCCCTCGTCGTCGCAGCCGTGGTGGCCTATGCCAACGCCACCTCCTCGGCGCGGCTCGCCGCACTGCATCCGGAGTCCGGCGGTACCTACGTCTACGGCCGGCGTCGGCTCGGCCCCACCTGGGGGTTCGTCGCCGGTTGGGGATTCGTGATCGGCAAGACCGCCTCCTGCGCCGCGATGGCGCTCACCCTGGGCGCCTACGCGTGGCCGGACCAGGCACGTCCGGTGGCCGCGGCCGCGGTGGTGGTGTTCACCGCCGTGAACTACCTCGGGGTGTCCAAGACGGCCCGCCTCACCCGCGTGCTGGTGGTCCTCACCCTGGTCGCACTCGCCGCCGTCGTCGCCGGGGCCCTCACCAGGGCCGGGACGTCGACCGCGCAGCTGGTCGACTGGTTCCCCCACGGGCCGCTCGGGATCCTCCAGGCCGCCGGGTTGCTGTTCTTCGCCTTCGCCGGCTACGCCCGCATCGCGACGCTCGGTGAAGAGGTCCGCGACCCCGCCCGGACCATCCCCCGGGCGATCCCGCTCGCGCTGGGGATCGTCGTGGCCGTCTACGCCGTCGTGGGGGCCACGGCACTGGCCGCGGTCGGCCCCGCGGCCCTCGCCGGCTCCGCGGCCCCGTTGGCGACCGCCGCCGACGCCGACGGCGGCGTCCTGGCCGCGGTGGTGCGGACCGGCGGTGTCGTCGCCACCGCCGGGGTGCTGCTGTCGTTGCTGGCCGGGATCGGCCGCACGACCCTGGCGATGGCCCGGGACCGTGAGCTCCCGCACCACCTCGCCGCCGTCCACCCCCGCTACCGGGTCCCGCACCGCGCCGAGCTCGTGATCGGCGCCGTGGTGCTGGTACTGGTGTCGACGTTCGATCTGCGCACGGTGATCGGGTTCTCCAGCTTCGCCGTGCTCGTGTACTACGCCATCACCAACAGCGCCGCCCTCACCCTCCATCGGCCCGATGACCGGCGGCGCTCCGCTGTCGCGTTCCTGGGCCTGGCAGGGTGTCTCGTGCTGGCCGTCACCCTTCCGCCCGCCAGCGTGATCACCGGTGCCGTCGTGCTGCTCGTCGGCCTCGTCGGCCGTGCCGTGGCCGCTCGCCTCCACCCACGAACCTGATCGTCGGTGTCACCGGCCCGGAGGTCCCGGCGACGACCCGGCCTCCAGCACGAAGAACAGGAACCACGGGAAGGCGTTCGACGACATGTGCGCGGCCTGCTCCGGGAACGCCTCCCGGGCGCCGGGGGCCAGGGGCGGTTCACCGATGCCGGCGATCCGGAAGCCGGCCGCGGTGAAGGCGTCGGTAATGGCGTGCAACGGCCGGTGCCAGAACCGCATCGTGACCGCGTGCCCGCCGACGGTCCACTGGAACGACCAGGGGCGCACCGCGAGGTAGTCGGTGCCGGGTGGAGCCTGCAGCCGGCTCTGGAACGGATGCTCGACGGCTGCGATCAGCCTCCCGCCCGGGGCCAGGACACGCCTCATCTCGGCCAACGGCGCCGACCAGTCCTCGAGGTAGTGCAGGACCAGCGACGCGATCACGTCGTCGAAGGACGCGGCGCGGAACGGCAGCGGGTCGCGCAGGTCCGCGAGCCGCAGGTCGGCGTCGTCGCCGAGACGGCGGCGCGCCAGGTCGAGCATCGCAGAGCTGGAGTCGACGCCGGTCACGGTCGCGCCCCGGTCGCGCAGTGCCCTGGACAACGGCCCTGATCCGCATCCGGCGTCGAGGATCCGCCTGCCGCGGACGTCACCGGCCAGGTCGAGGATCGCGGGGCGCTCGTAGTGGCCGTTCACCAGGTTGTGCTCGGTCTCGGCCGTGTAGGCCTCGGCGAAGCTGTCGTAGTCGTTGACGGCGGGGGGGGTTCCGCGTGGCCGGCGGGCCCGTCGGGGGTGATGTGCACACCCGCAGAATCGCGTGGCCCTCCGGGGTGGCGTCGGGGGGCCCGACGCGGCTCCGCCCCGCGCGCCGCCGCCTGGGTCCCCGACCTGCTCGGGAGCTGAGCCGACCCGGACCGGGCAGCGCGCTGTGCCCGCGGGTTCAGGGGCCGTGCCGGGTCCCGGCCGGCTCCCGGGCGAGGTGATCCGCGACGCGGCGCAGGACGGCGGCCGTGTGGGCGAGGCGCCCCGGCTCCACCCCGGACAACGCGTCGCGGAGGATCTCGCGCCGTGCGGCGTGCACGCTCTCCAGGGCGCGCGTCCCCTCCGCGGTGATGGTGATCAGGAACGCGCGACCGTCGGAGGCGGCGCGTTCCCGCTGCACCAGACCCGCCGTCTCCAACCGCTTGAGTCGAGGCGTCACCGACGACACGTCCACACCGTGGCAGGCCGCGATGTCGGAGACCCGCAGCGCCCCGCGGGCGGCGAGGTGTTCCAGCAACGCCCAGGACGCCGGCGGCAGGTCGTGCCCGCTGCGTTCGGCGAGATCACTGACGGTGGCGCGGTCGGTGAGGCCCCGCAGGACGAGCGCCAGCGAACGCTCCAGCTCGTCGAGCTCCGCGCCCTGTCCCATACCCGGACCGTAGTCGCCGGTCGCCATAACCAACAAGTTTGGCCAAACCAACTATGCGGGTACAGTGCGGCCCGTCCCCGCCCGACGCAGGAGGTCCGCCCGTGAGACTGTCCGTCGTGGACCTCGGCACCGTCGGGCCGGACGGTTCGGAGGCCGTTGCGCTTGCCGAGTCCCTCCGGACGGCCCGCCACGCCGAACGGCACGGGTTCCACCGCATCTGGTTCGCCGAGCACCACCTGGCGACCTCGGGCGCCTCCCACCACCCCGAACTGCTGATCGCCGCGGCCACGACCGTGACCTCGCGCATCCGGCTCGGTTCCGGCGGGGTCCTGATGAACCACTACAGCCCGTTCAAGGTCGCCGAGATGTTCGCCCAGCTCGAGGCGATGGCGCCCGGGCGGATCGATCTCGGCATGGGTCGCGCGACCGCCGGCCCGGTCATCGACCTCGCCCTGCAGCAGAACCGGCAGAACCCGCACCGGGCCGACCACCAGCAGCAGGTCCTGGAGACCCTGGCCTGGCTGCACGAGACGTTCCCCGAGGACCACCCGTTCCACGGGCACCGGTTGGTCCCCAGCGTGCCCAGTACTCCGCACACGTGGCTGCTGGGGTCCAGCCCGGACGGGGCGAACCTGGCGGCGGGCCTGGGGATCGGCTACACCTTCGCCGGGTTCATCAACCCGCCCGCCGCGGCCCCGGCGCTGCTGCGGTACCGCCGGGCCTTCCGCCCGCAGGGCTTCGGCCTCGAGACCCCGCGGGCGATCCTCGGGGTCAACGTGACGGTCGGTGAGACGACCGCCGAGGGCCACCACCTGGCCGGCTCACCGAAGGGCTTCTACGCCCGGCTCGCCCGGGCCGGACGCGCAGCGGCCACCGTGATGGTCCCGACGCCTGCCGAGGCCGCCCGCGAGCTCACCCCGGCCGAGCGGGACGAACCCACGGTGATCGTCGGCGGCCGCTGGCCGCGGTTCGTGGCCGGCAGCCCCGACGACGTCCGCGCCACCCTGGAGCAGATGGCCGCCGAGAGCCGGGCCGACGAGATCATGGTCCAGAACCTGATCGCCGAGCCCGAGGTCCGCCGCCGCTCCCACGAACTGCTCGCCGAGGCCTTCGCTCTCCCCCGGATCGACGAATCCCGCACCGCGGCCCACTGACCGGGTCCACGAGCGCGCTCAGGACCGGCCCTCCGCCCCGACGACATCGGTCTCCGACCCGGAGCGGACCGTGGCGGCCTCGGCTGCCGGTTGGCGGCGCTCCAGGGCCGCACCTTCGACGTCGACGTCGGGAAGGATCCGGTCGAGCCAGCGCGGGATCCACCACGCGGCCCGGCCGAGCAGGTGCATGAGCGCCGGCATGAGCAGCATCCGGACGACGAAGGCGTCGACGAGGACGCCGAACGCCAGTCCGAAACCGATCGAGCGGATCATCATCGAGTCCGCGAAGACGAACCCGGCGAACACCGAGACCATGATCAGCCCCGCCGCGGTGACCACGGCGCGGCCGGCACGGAAGCCCTGGACCACGGCCACGCGCGGGGACGCGCCGTGCACGTAGGCCTCGCGCATGCCCGAGGCGAGGAACAGTTGATAGTCCATCGCGAGACCGAAGAGCACGCCGACCAGGATCACCGGCAGGAAGCTCAGGAGGGGCCCGGTGGCGTGGATGCCGAACAGACCGGCGAGCCACCCCCACTGGAAGACCGCCACCAGCGCCCCGTAGGTCGCGAACAGCGACAGCACGAACCCTGCGGTCGCGACGAGGGGCACCAGGAACGAACGGAAGACACCGATCATGATGATCAGCGACAGGCCGATCACCACGGTCAGGTAGACCGGGAGCACGTCCAGCAGGTTCTGCGAGATGTCCATGTTGACCGCGGCCTGACCCGCCACGCCGAGCGTGATGTCCCCGTCGACGGCCGGGAGCGCGCGCAGCGCCGTCACGAGCTGCGCGGTGGACTCGGCGTTGGGGCCCTCGGCGGGAACGACCTGGAACGCGGTGACCCGGTGGTCGTCGGACACCGCGATCGGGGCCACGGCCACCACGTCGTCCTGCTCGGCGATCACCCGGGCCACCGCGAGCTGCGCGTCGAGCACCCCGTCGTCGTCGAGCCCGGCGGGCAGCTCCGCCGACACCAGGAGCATGCCGTTGACGCCGGGGCCGAACTTCTCCTCGATCGTGGTGAAGGCGGTGTGGGAGGCCGAGCCCTCCGGCTCGGTCGACCCGTCGGGCAGGCCGACCCGCATCGAGGTCGCCGGGACCGCGATCACCAGCAGGGCGGCGATGCTCACCACAGCGGTGACCAGGGCGCGCCAGGTGGGCATCGGCGCGACCGCCGCACCGGTGGCCTGCGGGGTGCTCCCGGCGCGCTCCCGGGCCGCACGGCCGAGCAGGCGGGTGCCCGCCAGCCCGAGCAGAGCAGGGGTCATCGTGACCGCCAGGAGCACCGCGACGACGACACAGACGGCGGCGACCGTGCCCATCACGCCCAGGAACGGGACCCCGACCACGTTCAGCGCCAGCAGGGCGACCACCACGGTGGCCCCGGCGAAGACGACGGCGTTGCCGGCGGTGCCGTTCGCCAGGCCGATCGACTCCCCGACGTCCATTCCCTCGACGAGCTGCCTGCGGTGCCGGTTGATGATGAACAGCGAGTAGTCGATCCCCACCGCGAGACCGAGCATCACGCCCAGCACCGGGGTCACCGAGTTCATCTCGACGACGCCGGAGAACGCGAGCGCACCCGCGACGCCGATCCCGACCCCGAGGATCGCGGTGACCAGCGGGAACGTCGCCGCCAGCAGCGATCCGAGCACCACCACCAGCACGACCGCCGCGACCGCGAGGCCGACCGCCTCGCCGACGCCGAACAGGCTCGGCACGCCCTGGGCGATGTCGGTCGAGAACGAGACCTCGACCCCGTCGACCGGCTGGGACCCGAAGTGCTCGACGACCGCCTGCTTCGACTCCTCGGTCAGCTCCAGCCGGGGCTCGGTGAACGCGATGTTCATCAGGGCGGTCGAACCGTCCGCGGAGACCGTGCTGATGCCCTCGGACAGCTCGAACAGCTCCGTCCCGACCTCCAGGACCCGCCGGTTCTCGTCGAGCTCGACCTGCGCCTCGTCCAGCCGCGCCCGTTCCCGGGGGATCTGTTCACGCTGGGCGTCGAGCTGCGCCTGCTGGGCGTCCAGCTGCCCCAGCTGCACCTCGAGTGCAGCGGCCGGCAGACCGGCCGCTTCCAGCTGCGCCCGTGCGGCGTCGAGCTGCGCCTGGGCTGCGTCGAGCTGGACCAGGCCGGACTCGATCTGCTCCCGGCCCCGTTCGAGCTGCTCCTGCCCGTCGGCCAGCTGCTGGCGGCCGGCCTCCAGCTCCTGGCGCCGGTCGGCGAGCTGTTGTTCGGTGACGAACGGGTCCACCACCGACGCCACGTCGGGCAGGCCCTCGGCGTCCCGGGCCAGCGCGCTGATCGCCTCGCGCTGCGTGTCGCTCAGCGGGCTCCCGTCGGTGGTCGAGAACACCACCAGTCCCGACGCGCCGCTGATGTCGGGCAGCGCCTGCTCCAGCTCGGCGATCACCTCACCCGAGGCCGTGCCCGGGATGTCGAAGTTCGACGCGAGCGGCGTGAAACCGGCCAGGAACGCCCCGCCGGCCACGGCGAGCACGGCGATCCAGGCGGCGATCACCGCCCGTGCCCGCCTCGCCGCGAACCTCCCCAACCGGTACAGCAGCCCCGCCATGCCCCCACCCTTCGTAACCGGATCGTGCATATTGACGATACGGTTCGTCTCGTCTCGACGGCCGAGATTATCATCGGGAGATGGCCGAACACCGGAGTGGGCCCGTGCGCAGCGACGCAGCGCGGCTCGCCGTCCTGACCGCGACGGCGGCCCTGTTCGAGGAGCGTGGATACGACCAGCTGACCATCGAGGGCATCGCGGCGAGAGCCCAGGTCGGCAAGCAGACCGTCTACCGGTGGTGGCCCTCGAAGGGCGCCATCATCGCCGAGTGCCTGCTCGAAGGCCTCGTCCTGCCCGAGACGTTCACCCCGCCCGACACCGGTGACCTGCGGGCCGACTTCATGACCTGGGTCGAGCGGATCTTCCGGGTGCTCGAACAGCAGCGCGGCCAGGACCTGTTGCGCTCCCTGATCGCCGCGGCGGCCGAACACCCCGACGTCGGCCGGCGGCTGCGCGACGCGCTCGCCGCCGAGGCCTCCTTCGTCCGCAGACTCCGCTCCGCCGCCGACGCCGACCAGGTCTCGCCCGACGTCCCCCTCCTGGAGCTCGGTGAGGCCCTCGCCGGAACGATCGTCCTGCGCGCCCTCAGCCGCGAACCGATCGAGCCCGCCACCGCCGGGCGACTCTTCGACGCCGTCCTCGCCGCGCGGCACCCGCTCGACCCGCCCCGGTAGCGTGCATCTCGCAACGACCGGGGGGTGGGTGTGGACGCGTCACCGCCGTGCTCCGGGATCCTGCTCGCCGGGCCACCGGGCAGCGGCAAGCGCACCGTCGCGTTCGCCCTGACCGGCCTGCGCCGCTGTTACGCCCGGCTCCCGGCGCTGAGCACCGCGACCGACCCGACGGTGGACGCCGAGCGGGCCACCCCCGCGCACCTCGACGAGCTGCGCGCCTGGGCGCAGATCGTGCACGGGTTCACCGTGGGCCCGGCCGAGTCCTGCACGACCGGGCGCGGCCGGCCGCGCTCCGCGAGCAGGGCCGCCTCCCGGTCGTGTGCGTCGAGGGTGCCGACGCGCGGTCCGCGTTCGAGCGCGAGTCCCCCCACTGGCTGCCCGTCCTGCTGTGGTGCCCGGCCGACGAGGCCCGGACCAGGGCCGGCCGCGGGCTGCCCGGACCGCCCGTCCGCGACTGGACGCGCCGGTGGGAACGGTCGAGCAAGGGTCTGCTCGCCGCGGCGAGACACTTCACCCTGACCCTGCGGACGGACCGGCTGGACGCCGTCGCCGCCGCCCGGGTCATCCATTCCGCCGCGCGCGGCTGACGTGCCGGGGTCGCCGCCTCCGCTCCGGATGTGTTTCATCGCGAACCCGGTCAACGTCCCGGTCCGCCACGAACCCACGATCGTCACCGGGTGATCAGAACATCCCGTTGGCGTTCGCCGAGGTGGCCGAGACGATCTGCAGCACGTCCCAGTGCTCGACGACCTTGCCGTCGTCGTCCACGCGGAAGATGTCGATGCCGGCGCAGTCGTCACCGCCCGGCCAGCTCTGGTGGCAGTGCAGCACCACCAGATCCCCCTCCGCGATCGTGCGGACGAACCGGACCGACTTGCCGGGGTACTCCGCCGCCATCCGCTCGAAGTAGTCGATGAACGCCTGCTTCCCGTCCGCGACGTGCACGTTGTGCTGGATGTAGGTCGCCCCGGCGTAGCGCTCGATCGCCTCGGCGGGCCGGCTCCGGTTGAACATGAGGTCGTAGAACGCCCGGACGTTGTCCTTGTTGCGCTGCAGGTCGGTTTCGGTCACGTCGGACTCGCCTCCGGTGCACGGGGTGTGGTGGAACCAGCCAACCCCGGTGCGGTCGCCTGCATTCCGCGGCACGCACGGCCCACCGACCTCAGAGCGACTCGAGCCAGGCCCCGTGCGGATCTGCCCGCGCCACCACCCGGTCGTCGCGGGAGATCAGGAACGCCGACGACGGCGTGCCCGTGGTCGGCGCGATCCCCGCCAGGACCTGTTCGCCCTCGAAGCCGATCCGGATCGCCCCGGCCTCGGCGACCTGCCGGACGAAATCCTCCCGGTCCTCCGGCGGCAGGTACGCCAGCACCGCACTGTGCAGGACCACGCGTGTCGCGTCCGGCGGCGCGTCCGCGAGGTGTTCGGCGAGGCCGGTCCGCAGGTCACCGGCGATGACGCGGGGCGGTTCGGCCGCGGCGTCGGCCAGCGCCGTCCGCAACCGTGCCAGGCGCTCCGGCTGGCCCGGCCAGACCAGGGTCTCCAACCACCGCACGTCGTCCGGGTCCGAGATGTCGACCGGCGCCAGGTCGAGCCCGGCCCGCCAGGCGATCCCCGGCAGCCGCGACGGCGGGGCGGTGTCACCGCGGAGTTCGCAGCGCAGGGTCACCGCGGCGTCGGACGGACCGAGGGGCTCACCGACGCCGTAGTCGTAGCGGTACCGGTCCATCCGCAGGCACAACCCGGCGCTGGCACCCACCTCGAGGAGCGCAAGCGGTTGCGGCAACCCGGCCAGCACCGGGAGCAGCGCCGCGCACCGGCCGATCTCGTTGGTCTGGGTCGACCGGGCCAGCACGACGGACCGGATCCGTGCCCAGCCGTCGAGCAGGGTAGGGCGCAGTTCCGGGTAGCCGTCCGCGTCACCGGTGACGAAGCGGACCGCTCCGAGGACCAGATTGGGCTGCCGCTTGCCCGGCGGCAACGAGTCGATCAGTGCGAGGACCTCGGGGTCCCCGGCGATCCCGGCGGCGAACTCCTCGTAGCGCGGCGAGCGGCCCCGCGCCTGGATCTCGGCGAACCGCCGGTAGTTCTCCGCCGTGGAACGGGTTGGCTCAGCACCGATCACAGCCGGCACTCTTCCATCCGGGGCGCCGGGCGGCAGCCCGGTGGGCGCACGGCCGTCGTCGTCGCGACGCGGACATGTCTCGACCATGCGGAGTTCAGCCGCGGGGGCGCGACGGGGCCAGCCCGGCGCTGCGGGCGGCGTCGGCCAGCACCGTCTCCAGCATGGCCGGGGTGAGCCGCCCGGTGAAGGTGTTCTGCTGGCTGACGTGGTAGCAGCCGACCAGACTCAGCGGAGCACGCCGGAAGTCGGACGGCGCGAGCGTCACCGACGCGCCGTGCCCGAACTTCGGCGCCGGCCGGGGCACCTCCCATCCCGTACCCGAGAGCACCGGCAGCAGCGCCTGCCAGCCGAACCCGCCGAGCACCATGATCGACCGGACCGTGCCGGCGAGCAGGTCCAGCTCGCGTTCCAGCCAGGTCCGGCAGGTGTCCCGTTCCGCGGGCGTCGGCTTGTTGCCCGGCGGCGCGCAGTGCACCGGCGCGGTGATCCGGACGCCGTGGAGTTCCAGGCCGTCCCCGGCGTGCACCGAGGTCGGCTGGGACGCCAGCCCGACGGCGTGCATCGCCGCGTACAGCACGTCACCGCTGCGGTCGCCGGTGAACATCCGCCCGGTTCGGTTGGCCCCGTGCGCGGCCGGGGCCAACCCGACGATCAGCATCGCGGCGTCGGCGGGCCCGAAACCGGGAACCGGACGCCCCCAGTAGGTCTGGTCACGGAACGCGGCCCGCTTCTCCACCGCGACCCGCTCCCGCCACTCGACCAGCCGCGGGCAGGCCCGGCACTCGACGATCTGCGCGTCGAGGCCGGCCAGTGTCGGGCTCATGCGATCGAGCGCGCGATGCCGTCCAGGATGTCGTGCTCGGAGACGATCACGCGGTCGATCTTCGCGCGGGCGTGCAGCTCGTCGGCCAGCGCCTGCACGACCAGCGCCCCGGCGCCGATCACGTCGACCCGGCCCGGGTGCAGGGCGCCGTGCTTCTCCCGCTCCGCGCGCGGCGAGTGGATCAGCAGGTCGGCGACCCGGTGCAGCTCGTCGCGGGTCAGCGACGACAGGTGCACCGCCTCCGGGTCGTAGCGCGGCAGCTCCTGGGAGATCCCGGACAGCGTGGTGATCGTCCCGGCGACACCGACCCACGTCCGTGCGCCCTCGACCGGCACCGACGCGAACGCCTCGGCGAGAACATCGGCCGCGACCCGGCGGGCGTCGTCCACCTCGGACTCCGAGGGCGGGTCCGAGTGCAGGCAGCGCTCGGTGAGCCGGACCGACCCCATGTCCACCGATCGGGCCGCGCTCACCTCGGCGACACCGTCGCGCAGCTCGCCCACGACGACCTCGGTCGATCCGCCGCCGACGTCGGTCACCACGAACGGCCCGTCGTCGGGGTCGAGATCACCCACCGCACCGACGAACGACAGCCGGGCCTCCTCGTCGCCGGTGATGATCTCGGCCTCGACACCGAGCGTGTCGCGCACCATCGCGAAGAAGTCCTCGCGGTTCGCGGCGTCGCGGGTCGCCGAGGTGGCGACCATCCGGACCCGCTCGGCGCCCTTGCGCCGGGCTGCGAGGGCGTAGTCGACGAGCGCGAGCCTGGTCCGCTCCAGCGCCTCCGGGTCGAGCTTCCCGGTCGCGTCGACACCTTTGCCGAGCCGGACGATCCGCATCTCGCGATGCAGGTCGCGCAGCTCCTTCGCCCCGTCGAACGCCTCGGTGACATCGGCGACGAGCAGTCGGATCGAGTTGGTCCCGCAGTCGATGGCGGCCACCCGCGACATCGGCACTCCCTGGGCTGGACGACCGGTCGCCGCCACCGTACGCGCACGGCTGGAACCCGACCCGCCGACCAAGTTACTCTCGGGTAGTGACGACGACGCGCGCCCGCCCGGAGACACCGGCCCCGGTGTCCGATCTCGGCACCCACGAGGTCATCAACCAGGTCCCGCCCCGTCCGGAGGGCGGGCTGCTCGCCACCGACCCGGCGCTGGTCGAGGCGCTGCTGCGGGAAGGCGGGGACCGGGCCGCGCTGGAACGCCTCGCCGCCGCCGTCGGCACCGCGGAACACCACGAGCACGCCAGGACCGCGAACGTCCACGAGCCGGAGCTGCGCACCCACGACCGGGCGGGCCACCGGATCGACGAGGTCGGGTTCCACCCGTCCTGGCACGAGCTGATGCGGGTCAGCGTCGAGCACGGGCTCGGCGGCACGCCGTGGACGGCGGCGCCCGGCTCGGGCGCCCACGTGACCCGGGCGGCCGGGTTCTACCTGACCTCCCAGGTCGAGCAGGGCCATCTGTGCCCCATCTCGATGACCTACGCCTCGATCCCCGCGCTACGGCACGCCCCCGAGCTGGCCGCCGGGTACGAGCCGGGACTGACCGCGCGCGACTACGCACCGGGGCTCGCCGAGCCGTCGACCAAGCCGGGCCTGCTCGCCGGGATGTCGATGACCGAGAAACAGGGCGGATCCGACGTCCGCTCCGGCACCACGGTCGCCGCCCCGCAGCCGGACGGCAGCTACCGCCTCACCGGGCACAAGTGGTTCACCTCGGCCCCGATGAACGACCTGTTCCTCACCCTCGCCCAGGCCCCTGGCGGCCTGACCTGCCTGGTGCTGCCCCGGGTGCTCCCGGACGGCAGCCGCAACGCGATCCGGCTCCAGCGGCTCAAGGACAAGCTGGGCAATCGGTCCAACGCCTCGTCCGAGATCGAGTACCACGGCGCCGTCGGATGGCGGGTCGGCGAGGATGGCCGCGGCGTCCGGACGATCATCGAGATGGTCTCGATGACCCGTCTGGACTGCGTGCTCGGCGCCGCCGGGACCCAGCGGGCGGCCGTCGTCGAGGCCGCGCACCACACCGCGCACCGGTCGGCGTTCGGCGCTCGGCTGATCGAGCAGCCGCTGATGCGTACGGTCCTCGCCGAGCTGGCCGCCGAGTCGGAGGCCGCGACCGTGCTCGGTCTGCGGCTGGCCGCAGCGGTGGATCGCGGCGAGGGTGCGCTGCTGCGCCTCGCGCTCCCGGTGTCGAAGTACCTGGTGTGCAAGCGGACCTCGGCGGTCGTCGCCGAAGCGCTGGAGTGCCTGGGCGGCAACGGCTACGTCGAGGAGTCCGATCTGCCCCGGCTCTACCGGGAGGCCCCGCTCAACTCGATCTGGGAGGGGTCGGGCAACGTCACCGCGCTGGACGCCCTGCGGGCGATCGGCCGGGAGCCCGACGCGGTGGACGCGCTGCTCACCGAGATCGACCTGGGCGCCGGGCGGGACGCCCGGCTCGACGCGGTGATCACCGCGCTGCGCACCGAGCTGGCCGCACCGCAGGAGCGGCGGGCCCGGCGGCTCGCCGAACTGGCCTGCCTGGCGCTGCAGGGGTCGTTGCTCGTCCGGCACGCCCCGTCCGCGGTGGCCGAGGTGTTCCTCGCCGCCCGCCTCGACGGCGACGGGCCGCTGCGCACCGCGGGCGCCCGGCCCGGCAGCGTCCCGACCGACGCCGTCGGGCTGCTGCTGGAGCGGGCCACCCCGGCCGGTTGAGCGTGGCGCCGCGCTCCCCGCGGTGCAGCCACCCGGCACCGATCCCGCCGAGCGCGGCCGGCCTCATGCCTCGGCGTGCCCCCGGCGCAGCAGCACCGGCCGGTGTCGGCGCCCGTTCAACCACCGCCCGACCCAGGTGCCGCGGACCAGCACGTCGTAGCTCACCAGCAGCAATACCCCGGCGACCACCCAGGTGACGAGCACCTTCACCGGGATCGGCCAGGGGAGGTCGACCATCAGGAGCTGGATCCCGATCAGCACCGGCAGGTGCAGCAGGTACACCCAGTACGCCGAATCCGACAGATAGCGCACGGTCGGGCTGTACCGGTCGAGGACGCCTGCGAACAGGCCGAGCAGGCCGTAGGTCCACGCCGTGCCGGCGAGCGCGGTCACCCCCGCCGAGACGACGAGCGGGGCACCCCACCCCTCGACGAGTGCCCCGAGCACGGTGGCGAGGACGGCGATCCCCAGGTGGACCGGCCACGCCCGCGCGATCCGGCGCAGCGACTCCGGGTGGGCGTGCAGCGCCCAGCCGACCGCGAACGCGCCGCCGTAGCCGATCAACGCGGGCAGCGACGGGACCAGCGTGCGCGGCTCGACGATCCCGCCCCCGGAGCCCTGCACCAGCAGCGCGACCAGGTACGGAAGGGTGGCGACCGGCATCCCGGCCGGTCCGGCGAGCAGACCACCTGCGGCCGCGACCAGCCGCTGTACCCGTTCGGCCCCGAGCACCGTCGTGGCGACCGCCCGCAGCACCAGCCAGACGACGATGATCTCCATCAGGACCAGCAGGAACCACAGCTGGCCCGGGCTGAGGGCGAGCAGGCCGGTCGGCGTACCGGGCGGCGGCTCGGGCGGGACCGGTACCGGCGTGCCGAGGACGGCCGCGCCGAGCACCACCAGCGCCACCATCCCCCCGACCGAGATCGGCCAGAACGCGACCAGCGGCAGCCCGATCCGCAGCAACCGGTCACGTAGGTACCCGCCCGGCCCGCGGCGGCCCAGCATCATCGCGCCGAAGTATCCGGCGAGCAGCATGAACGTCGTCATCCGGAACAGGTGGATCACGTACACCGGCAGCCCGGCCGCCGGATCCGTGACGCTGTCGGTCACCAACCAGCCCGAGTCCGGTATGTAGGCGAGCATCGTGTGCAACACGATGCCCAGCCCGAGCGCGAGCGCACGGAGCGCGTCGAGGCCGTGCAGCCTGCGCCGCTCGGTCCCGGCCGGGACGGTGTCGGTGGTCGATGACATGCCGCACACGCTAGGAACCCGGCCGGCCCTCGCGCTTCCGACGATCGTCGATCGCCGCATCAACCAGGTGGTGGAGGTCCCGCGAGCGCGCCGACCGGGAAGAATGCCCCCATGGCTCCGTCCGGCCCGCTCCTGGAGCGGCCCCGCGCGCCCGCACGACCGCGGCCCGCACCGGTGGCGGGCGGTTCCGCCGTCGGCCGGCTGCCGTTCGCGATGATCGCGGCGGCCTGCCTGGTCGGCTGGGTCACCGTCGGGATCCTGCTGGACGCCGACGACGTCGCCTGGTCGATGCTCCCCGCCGGGGTCGCCGCGGTCGGCAGGGTGCTGCTGCGCCGGGCCGAGCTGCACCGGGCCCCAGGGTCCCCCACGGTCGTCGTCCTGCTCCTGCTCCACCAGGTGGCGGTGATCGCCGCGACCCTGCTCAACCCGTTCTTCTGCATCTACGCCTTCATCGGCTACATCGACGCGATGACCCACCTGCGGGGTCGCCCGCAGATCACCTGGGTCCTGCTCACGGCACTGACCTGCGCGCTCGGGCAGAGCGGCAGCATCCCCGGGATCCAGGGCGCTCCGGTGGTCTTCGTGCTGATCGCCGCGGTGAACGTCGTCGTGGCCACCGTCATGATCCGCGCCGACCGTGCGCGGGAGCGGGTGGTCGCGGAGCGCGAGCGGGCCGTCGAGGAACTCGCACGGGTCACCAGGGACAACGCCGCCCTGCACGACCGGCTCGTCGCCCAGGCCCGCGAGACCGGCGTCGCCGAGGAACGGGCCCGGCTCTCCCGCGAGATCCACGACACGGTCGCCCAGGGGTTGGTCGCCGTCATCCGCCAGCTGGAGGCGCTCCCGCCGGGCCTTGATCCGCCGGTGCGGGACCGGATCGAGCGGGCCGAGGAGGCTGCCCGGGACTGTCTGCTGGAGGCCCGCAGCGCGGTCGCCGCGCTGTCCCCGCACCAGCTGGCCGACCGCTCGCTGGTCGCCGCCCTGGAGGATCTGGTGCGACGGTGGGCGCGCGAGCACCGGGTGGTGACCCAGCTCGACGCCGACGACGCCCCGACCGCGATCGCACACGAGCGGGTGCTGCTGCGGGTGGCGCAGGAGGGGCTGGCCAACGTCGCGGCACACGCCTGCGCGTCGACGGTGCAGGTGCGCCTCGCCGGGTCGGACGTGGGCACCGTGCTCGAGGTGCGCGACGACGGAGCAGGCTTCGACCCGGACACGGTGCCCCGCGGACGGGGCCTGGACGGCATGGCCGAACGGGTCCGGGCGGCCGGTGGTGAGCTTGAGCTGCGGTCGACCGCCGGGCTCGGCACGCTCGTCCGGGCCCGCCTCCCGGGCGGCCCGGCGGCCGATCGGGCCGGCTCGGCGGCCGGGCGGGCCGGTGGGGCCACGACGACGACCGACCGGGCGGCAGCACCGGCGGAGCGAGCGGGAGGGCCGGTATGAGCGAAACGGGACGGTCGGTGCGGGTGGTCGTCGTCGACGACCACCCGGTGGTCCGGGACGGGATCACCGGCATGTTCACCGCCGAGCCGGGGATCGAGGTCGTCGGGGAGGCGGCGGGTGGCGACGAGGCCGTCGGGATCGTGTCCCGGGCCGCGCCCGACGTCGTGCTGCTGGACCTGCGGATGCCCGAGGGTTCCGGGATCGACGCGATCCGCGCGATCCGGGCCACTGACCCCGAACGTCCCCGCATTCTCGTCCTGACCACCTACGACACCGACCGCGACATCCGCGGTGCGATGGCCGCGGGTGCCGACGGATACCTGCTCAAGGACGCCCGACGGGCCGACCTGGTCCGGGCCGTGCACGACCTCGTCGCCGGACGCCCGGTGCTCGCCCCGGTCGCGCTGGCCACGCTGACCGACCGGTCGCCCCGGCCGGCCTTGACCAGCCGCGAGATCGAGGTGCTGCGGCTGGTCGCCGACGGCACCACCAACCGCGCCATCGCCGGTCGGCTGGGCATCTCCGAGGCGACCGTGAAGACGCATCTGGTGCACGTCTACGAGAAGCTCGGTGTGGTCGACCGGGCGTCGGCGGTCCGGCTGGCGTGGGAGAGCGGCCTGGTCTGAGGAGGATCTGCGGCGTCGGCACCGGGTCGCTCCGGAGAGCACCGGGTCGCACCGGACCTAACGCCCGGTGACCGGTGTGCCGGTTCCGGCGCAGTCCGCGCCACGCCACCAGGCGCCGAGCTCCTCGATCGCCTCGTCGCCGAACGGGTTCACCCCGGATCCGGCGGCGAGCGCGTGCGCGACGTGCACGTGCAGGCACTTGACCCGGTCCGGCATCCCGCCCGCCGTGACGTCGGGGTGGGTGGCCAGCGGCTCGATCGCGTCCCGCTCCGCGAGGTAGCGCTCGTGCGCGGCCCGGTAGCGCCCGGCGAGGTCGGGGTCGGCGGCGAGCCGCGCCTCCATCTCCCTCATCCGGCCCTGCGCCTCCAGGGTCCCGATCCGCGACGCCAACCGCGGGCAGGTCAGGTAGTAGAGCGTCGGGAACGGTGTGCCGTCCGGGAGCCGCGGCGCGGTCTGCACGACCGCCGGGTGACCGGACGGGCACCGGTAGGCGACCGCGAGGATGCCCCGCGGGGCCCGGCCGAGCTGCTGTTCGACGGCCCGGACGTCGGCCTCGGCGACGGGGCCCGGTTCCAGGCCGGGAGGACGGTGCGGCGAGCTCACCACCCCATTCTCCCGCACGGCCGTGCCGTCCCGGCCCGCGGCGCGGCAGCACCGGCGTCGCTGCCGCGCGGCCACCACCACCGCGCGCCCGGGCGCGGTCCGCACGCCGGGCACCGCAGGGCCGATCAGCTCACTCGGCGTCCTGCCCGACCCCGTGCAGCTGGGCGGCCACGTCCACGATCACCTCGGGTGCGGTGTGGGCCACGAGGTGGCCTGCGTCGGGCACGACGCGTGTGCCGGCGTGCAGCGCCGTTCGTGCGACCTCGGCGAGCCGGGGCGGGGGGAAGAAGCGATCGTGCTCACCGACGACGACCCGGCACGGGGTGTGCTGCCAGGCGGAGATCGTCACGTTCGGCAGCGGCGCCGGCGCGAGGCTGCTCCGTGCATGCTCGGGCACCATCGCCATCCACTCCACCAATCGGTCGTGATCAGCGATCGGCGCCCCGCCTGCCATCGTGGCGAGCAACCGGGCGGCGCGGCGTGGGGTCGGTCGCAGGAGCCACGGCAGGGTCGCGCGAAGCGTGACCAGATCGACGCGAGCTTCGATCAGCCCGGCCGGAGCCACCAGCAGCAACCCGCGGATCTGTGGGGCGGGGTCCGCGCAGAGCGCCGCCACGGCGCCGAGCGACTCGCCGATCAGCAGCAGCGGCCCGGTGTCCGGACCGATACCCCGAAGGACCTGGGTGAACCAGTGCTGGTGCTGAGTGATCAGGTCGTCGACCGGCCGCCGACCGGAACTCAGCCCGGGCTGCCCCGGTGTGTCGACCGCGGTGACCCGGAACGACCTCGACAGTGCCGAGATCAACGGGATCGAGGTCGCCGCCCCGAAGTTGGTCCCCGGCAGAAGGACGACGCCCGGCCCGGACCCGGCGGTGGTGAGGTGCGTGGGGCCCAGGCAGGTCTCGAGGGTTCGTCGCTGCGCGCCGGGAAGAGCACGATCGAGCTCGCGGCGACACCAGTCCTGCAGGGCCCGGCGGCCGGCTTCCGAACGATAGACGTCCACAGTGGTCCTCTCGACGGCACGGTGCATCGCTCGCCGACCAGACTTCCCGGCACCCCGCAGGAGAGTAGGTCGCGAGGCTGCGTACCGCGACGGAGGCAGCCATCAAGATCCCGCAAATATCAAGCTCGCTGCTGATGCCGTCCCCCCGACGCGCGGGCCGGCGTCGGACTGCCCGTCCGGCCTTCCCTCCCGAGGGAGGCTGCTCGCCGGGCATCCCGGGTTCGACAGCCCGTCCGGTCAGGCGGGCAGCAGGTCCTCCAGTACGCGTACGCCGGTGGCGAGCCCGTCCTCGGCGGCGATCCGACCGGCGATCGCACGCGCCCGCTCCCGGTAACCCTCGTTCCGGACGAGATCGCCCAACCGCCCGGTGAGCTGCGCACGCATCCTGGCCGGACGCAGCGGCGCCGGACCGGCCCCCGCGGCGTGTACCTGGGCCCCCCAGAACGGCTGGTCACCGACGAACGGGCAGACCAGCGTCGGCCTGCCCGCGCGCAGCCCGGCCGCGGTGGACCCGGCCCCACCGTGGTGCACCACCGCTGCGACCCGTTCGAACAGGCGGTCGTGGGGAGCGGAGCCGACGACCAGGACGTCGTCGGCCGGCGAGTCCGGCGCGCTCAGACCGCCCCAGCCGGTCGCGAGGATTCCGCGCATCCGGTTCGTCCGCAGCGCGCCCAGCACCGCGTCGCGCCGCTCGTCGGCTCCCTTCCCGAACCCCATCGACCCGAATCCCACGTAGAGGCCCGCGATGAACCCGCCGGTGCCGCCGCCCAGGTCGGCGATGGTGCCGTTCGGCACCAGTCGTACAGCGGGAGGATCGCGCGCAGCTCCATCGCCGTGAAGCCGCGGCGGACACCATCCGGTGCTCCCTCCACGGGTCGATCACCTCGTCCACCCAACGGTAGGGGCGGGGAGGTGCTGAACCGGGCCGCAGCGCGGATGGCATAACCGATCCCGGGACGTGCCGCGCGGGTCTCGTTAGCATCGAGTGCCATGCAGAACGAGTTCGACGTCGTCGTCGCCGGATCCGGTGCTGCTGGCCTCACCGCGGCGATGACCGCGGCCGCCGCGGGCGCCGAGGTCCTCGTGCTGGAGGCCGCGGCCCACTGGGGCGGCTCCAGCGCCATGTCCGGCGGGCACGTCTGGGTGCCGGGCAACCACCACATGGCGGCGGCGGGCGTCGACGACTCGTTCGACGACGCCCTGCGCTACTGCCGCCACCACAGCCCCGACCGCGACGAGGCGCTCATCCGCGCGTTCCTCACCGCCGCGCCGGACGTGGTGCGGTTCGTCGAGGAGCACAGCGAGCTGCGCTTCCAGGCCAGCGCGTGGCCCGACTCGTTCGCCGAGAGCCCCGGCGGCAGGCCCGGCGCCCGCCACCTCGAACCCGCACCGCTCGCCGTCGGCGACGGGTGGGCCGACGAGGTGTGGCCCACCGCCATCCCGCCGGTGCTCACCAACGACGAGGTGTTCGGCATCGGCCTGCACGTCGACGGGTCGGTCTTCCCCGGCGAGCTGGTCGAGGGCCGGATGGCGCGCGGCGAGGTGACGCTGGGCGTCGCGCTCGTCGTCGGGCTGCTGCGGGCCTGCCGCGCCGCGGGCGTGACGATGCTGCGCGACGCGCGCGTCGAGACGTTGCTGCGCGACCCGGACGGCCGAGTCACCGGTGTGGAGTGCGCGGGCGAGCCGGGGCAGGTGCGCGCCCGGCGCGGGGTCGTGCTGGCCACGGGCGGCTTCGAGTGGGACGAGCGGCTGCGCGGCGAGCTGCTCGGCGCCCCGATGACCCACCCCGTCAGCCCGCCGGGGCACGTCGGCGACGCGGTCCGCATGGCCGGGGAGGTCGGCGCCGCGCTCGCCCGCCTCGGCGAGGACTGGTGCTGGCCGGTCACCGCGGGCAGCGGCACCTGGGGCGACGCCGCGGGCACCCCACGCCACTCCCAGGTGCTGGCCGAGCGGGTGCTGCCGCACGTGATCTGGGTGAACCCGGCGGGCAAGCGCTTCGTCAACGAGTCGAGCCACAACTGCGCGCTCGCGTTCGGCGAGGTCGACCCGGCCACCGGCGCCCCGCGCAACCTGCCCGCGTGGGCGGTCGGCGACGACCGGTACCGGCAGCGCTACGCCGTCTCCGCGGGCGCGGTCGAGGCACCCGACTTGGCCGCACTGGCGAAGCTGATCGACGTCGACCCGGCGGGCCTGGAGGCCGCCGTCGAGCGGTTCAACGGGTTCGTCCGGGCGGGCGTCGACGAGGACTTCCATCGCGGCGAGACGGCCTACGACCGCAACCTCGGCGACCCGCGGGCCGACCACCCCAACCTGGGCACCCTCGAGCGCGGCCCGTTCTTCGCCGTCCGCATCCACCCCGGCTCGGTGGGCACGAAGGGCGGCCCCCGCACCGACGCCGACGCCCGCGTCCTGAGCTGGCGGGGCACGCCGATCGAAGGTCTCTACGCGGCGGGCAACGCCATGGCCGCCGTCTTCGGTCCCGGCATCCTCGCGGGCGGGCTCTCCCTCGCAGGCGCCCTCACCTGGGGCCACCTGGCCGCCCGCCACGCGATGCGCTGAGCCTGGGGCGGTCAGCCCACCAGGGCGGTGCCGACGGCGTCGACGGTCCGGGGGCGGTTGAGCAGGTGTTGGCCCGCGACGTGGACGTCGCGCAGCAGCCGCTGCAGGGGAGAGGAGTCGTAGACCGCGGCCGAGCCGGACACGGCGAAGAGGTCGGAGTCCAATGTGGCCGCCTTCCAGCAAAAACCGCAGGTCAGCGTCATCTGAAACTGGCTCATCGCTGAGGTTCACCGGTGACGTCGTTCCACAGGGTGTGGAACCAGGGCACCCCCGGCTCCGCCTGGCCGTCGTCGATCTCGGGTTCCGGCGGCGCCGGGAACTGCACGATGTAGGGGGTCTCGCCCGGCTTCACCATCCCGAGCCGGGTGCGCGCCTGGGCCTCGACCTCCGCGGGATCGGACAACCGGGCCCGGTCCGTGGACAACCGGTCGACCTCGGCCTCGAGGGCCTGCTGCCGGTCCGAGACGGCGGCCAGCTCCTGCCGCTGGGCGACGTAGTTGTGCAGCGGGACGGCGACGGTCAGCGCCAGCGCGCACACCACGATCGCCAGGATCGCGGCCCGCTTGGTCGACGACAGCCCGAGCATGCCGGTGGTCCGCGCGACGACCTCGCCGGCCTTCGACCGGGCCCTGGTCAGCCGCGGTCGGGGCGGCGGCGGGCCGGCCGGGCGGGACCGCTCGGTGCCCTTGCGGGCGCCCGGCGGCGAGGTCCGCGGCTTGGCCGGTGCGCGCCCACGCCCGGCACCGGCGGTACGCGCGCGGGCGTCGCGGGCACGGCTGCGTGTCTCCCCCACGGTGACCCCCTCCCCCGAACCGGTACCGCTGCGTGGTCGTCGCCCCCAGGATGCCGCCCGATCGGGCGTCGGTCCGGGTGCCGCGCCGAGCGGATCGGGCGCGCCACCCGGATCACCCGCCTCAGCCCTGCCCGGGCACCTGGTAGCGGGGGAACGCCAGCTCGCCGTTGTAGCGGGCGGCGTCGCCGAGCAGCTCCTCGATGCGCAGCAGCTGGTTGTACTTCGCGACCCGTTCGGACCGGGCGGGGGCGCCGGTCTTGATCTGGCCGCAGCCGGTGGCGACGGCCAGATCGGCGATGGTGACGTCCTCGGTCTCGCCGGAGCGGTGGCTCATCATGCAGCGGTACCCCGCGTTGTGCGCCATCGTCACCGCGTCCAGGGTCTCGGACAGCGTCCCGATCTGGTTGACCTTCACCAGCAGCGCGTTCGCCGCTCCGCGGGCGATGCCGTCCTCCAGCCGCTCCGGGTTGGTGACGAACAGGTCGTCGCCGACCAGCTGCACCTTGTCCCCGATCGTCTCGGTGAGCGCGACCCAGCCGTCCCAGTCGTTCTCGTCGAGCGGGTCCTCGATGGAGACCAGCGGGTAGCTGTCGACCAGCTCGGCCCACACCTCGGCCAGCTTCTCCGACGAGACCTTCTTGCCCTCGAAGGAGTACGTGCCGCCCTCGTGGAACTCGGTGGCCGCGACGTCGAGCGCCAGCACGACGTCGGTCCCCAGGGTGTACCCGGCCCGCTGCACGGCCGCCGCGATCAGGTCCAGCGCTCCGCGGGTGCCACCGGTGACGTCCGGTGCGAAGCCGCCCTCGTCACCCAGGCCGGTGGACAGCCCCTTGTCCTTCAGCTCCGACTTGAGCGCGTGGTAGACCTCGGCGCCCCAGCGCAGCGACTCCCGGAAGGTCTCCGCCCCGATCGGGGCGACCATGAACTCCTGCACGTCGACGGAGGTGTCGGCGTGCGCTCCCCCGTTGAGGATGTTCATCATCGGCACCGGGAGCACGTGCGCGTTCGAACCGCCCACGTAGCGGAACAGCTCCAGCCCGGACGACTCGGCACCGGCCTTCGCGACCGCCAACGACACGCCGAGCAGCGCGTTCGCCCCGAACTTCGACTTGTCCGGGGTGCCGTCGAGGTCGACCAGGCGCTGATCGACCAGGCGCTGGTCGACCGCCTCGACGCCGACCAGCTCCGGGCCGATCTCGTCGAGGACCGCCGCGACGGCCTTCTCCACACCCTTGCCGCCGTAGCGCTTCGCGTCGCCGTCACGCAGCTCGACGGCCTCGTGCTCACCGGTCGAGGCGCCGGACGGGACCGCGGCACGCGCCAGCGTGCCGTCGTCCAGCGCGACCTCGACCTCCACCGTCGGGTTGCCCCGCGAATCGAGGATCTCGCGTGCCCCGACCTGCTCGATGACCGCCACCGTCACTCCTTCTCGCGTCGCCGGTCGTGTCCGGCGCCAGCGTAGCCACAGCGGCGTGACCCGCGAGGGACGCTTACGTCACGGTGCCGCGGTGTCAATCCCTCGCGTCGAACGTGGATCACACCTAACGTGGGCGTGACCATGAGCAGTCCACGTGCGCACTCCTCGGACCCGGTCGCCGCGTTCCGCCGCGCCGACTCGCTGCTCTCCCGGCGCCGGCCGCTGGAGGCGCTGGACGCGCTGCGCGCGGTGCTCGGCCCGGCCGGTTCGCCGGACGCGTCGGTGCACCTGCTCGCGGGCCGCGCATACCTGGACTCGGCGCAGCTGCGCAAGGCCGAGGAGTCGTTCCTGCGGGTGATCGAGATCGACCCGGCCGACCACTACGCGCGCTTCGCGCTCGGCAAGACACTGCAGCGCCAGGGCAGGCTGGGCGAGGCGGAGACCTCGCTCAAGATGGCCTCGGCGATGGACCCGCGGCCGGAGTACCAGGAGGCGCTGGGCGAGGTCAGGGCCCGGATCGCGGTCGTCACCGACCGGCCCTGACCGGCCCCGCGCGATCCGCGGGCGGTCAGCGCGCGGCCTCGTCCGGCGCGGTGCGGGCGGCGTAGTCCGCGGCGGCCGACCACACGTCACGGGCGTAGGAACCGGAGGCGTTGTAGGCGAGCACGCCGTCCCACCAGTCCTCGGCCTCGGTCACGTCCCGGTCGCCGCCGCACAGGTAACCGGCGGCGGCGAGCGCGGCGTCGTCGATCTGGTGCGGGTCGGCGACACCGTCGTCGTTGCCGTCCGCGCCGTAGCGCTGCCAGGTCTCGGGAAGGAACTGCATCGGTCCGACCGCCCGGTCCAGGTCCGGGTCGCCGTCGAGCACGCCGCCGTCGGTGTCGGTGACCAGCCGGGTGCCGTCGGTGCCGTCCAGCGGGATCCCGACGACCGGCGGCTCCACCCGGCCGTCGGCCCGCACCTGCGCGTCACCCAGCGTGCCGTGCCGGGACTCGATCCGGCCGATCCCGGCGAGGGTCGCCCAGCCGACCCGGCACTGCGGGGTGAGCTCGCGCTGGCGCAGCTCCGCGTTCGCGTAGGCCCGCAACGTGCGCTCGGGGACGTCCGCACCGGGCGCCGTGGCCGCGGCCCAGGCGACCGGGTCCGTGCCGTCCGGCAGCGGCGCCGCGGCCGGCGGCGGGCTGTCCCGGTCCACCGGCGTCCGCGGTCCGCCCCGGTCCGGGCCGGTCACCAGCACCGCGAGTGCGACGAGCACGACGAGGGCCAGGATCCCGCCGACCGCCGCCACCAGAGATCGGATGAGCACCCCGCCCACCGTACCGACCGGAGCCACCCGGCCGGGTGAACCGGTTCAGGGCGTCGACCAGTACCGGCGCCAGTCGTCGGCGGTCAGGGCGTGCGGGTCCCGGCCGTCGGCGGCCGCGGCCTTCTCGGCCGCACGGACCCGGGCGTCGAACGCGCGGGCGACGCCGCGCAGCGCGTCCTCCGGGTCGCCCCCGCCGAGCTGGGTCAGCGCGGCCAGCCGGAACAACCGCTCACCGGGCTCGTCCCCGTCGGGCAGCAGGTCCGCGGGCAGTCCGGCCCGGGCCGTGCGGGAGGCGAGCTTCGCCGCCAGGGCGACCGCGGGCTGCGCCGTGGCGACGCCGTCCACACTGGACTCCCGCCGCTTCTCGGCCCGCTTCAGCTCGTCCCAGCGGCGGTCCTGGTCCTGCGCGGTCGCGACCTGCTCGCCGCTGCCGAACACGTGCGGATGCCGCCCGACGAGCTTGTCGACCAGGCCGGTCGCGACCGGGTCGATGCCGAACGGGTCGTCCGGGTGCTCGGTGGCGACCCTGGCGTGGAACAGCACCTGCAGCAGCACGTCACCGAGCTCCTCGCGCAGCTCGGTGCGGTCGCCGTCCTCGATGGCCTGGTAGAGCTCGTAGCACTCCTCGACCAGGTAGCGCAGCAGCGACCGGTGGGTCTGCTCGGCATCCCACGGGCAGCCGCCCGGCGAGCGGAGCCGGTCCATCACCGCGATCGCGTCGAGCACGGCGTGCCCGGTGGGCGGGGCGACGGCGTCCGTATCCGCGGCCGGGTGCCCGGCCGGGACCAGCAGCACGGTGCCGTCGGGCAGCGACGCCGGATCGGTACCGTCCCACTCCTGGGCGCCGGCGGCCAGGCCCGCGTCCAGCCCGGGGACGGCGAGCACCGCCGTCGAAGCGCGCAGTGCCGGCACCGCGGCCGCCGGCAGCGCGGCCCCACGGCGCGGGCACGCGACGACCGTCGCGCTCACGGCGCCGGCGCAGCGGAGCCGGCGCCCGCACCGGTGGACACCGGCAGCACCGTCGCCGCCTCGTCCGCCCCCGGCACCGCGAGCATCTGGATCGGGTCCCAGGTGCCGTAGCGCGGGTTCAGCTCCACCCCGGCGCGCAGCGCGGTCGGCGTCAGCAGCCGGATCCCGGCCTCGGACAGCGTCTGCGGATCGAGCCGCTCCGCGGCGCCACCCTCCGGCGGGGCCTGCGCGTGAAGCGTACGGTCGGTGACCCGGACCACCACCCAGCCCTGGCCGGTGCCCAGCTGGAACGCGGCGACCCAGCCCGCCGGGATTCCGATCAACGGGGTCAGCGCGGCCTGCGGCGTCTCCGCCGGGCGGATCGCCAGGTCACGCTGGGCGGTGCCGGCCCCGGCCAGTGCCTGCTCGGCACGCGCGCCGCCGGCCGCGACCTCGCGCGCCAGCTCGAGTGCCTGCTCGCGCGACTCGGCGACGGCCACGTCGGCGGTGACCGACAGCCGGTCCAGCTCGCGGCCGGCCAGCTCGGTGAGGGTCAGCTGGTCGCGGATCGCCGCCTGCGCCCCGCCGACCGCGAGCGAGCTCTCGGCCACCGCGTCCGGACCGCCCGCCCGGGCGATCGCGGCCTCGACCTGCTGATCGGTGACGGTGATCCCCTGCTCCTGCGCAGTCCTGGCGAGCAGGTCCCGGATGACGAGCTGGGACACCACGGCGCGGCCGACGTCGGCCTCCGAGCCGCCCTGCGCGGTCAGCCCCTCGACCAGCCCCGGCCGGACGAGCACCTGGGTGATCGACTGCTGAGTCTCGTCCAGCGGGATCGACGTCTCGCCGACGATCGCGGCGGAGTCGGCCCGGTTCGGCCCGGCACCACAGCCCGCGACCAGCGCCGAGACGATCACCAGGGCCGCTGTGAACCTGCCCGTCCGAGTGCGCACCGGGCCAGCCTCTCACGCGATGTGGCGGTGCTCTCCGGCGGCCGGGACGCCGGTCACAGCTCGCCCAGCTCCACCAGACCGTCCTGCAGCGCCCGTGCCACCAGCGCGGCCTTCGACGGAGCGGGCCGGCCGGCGTCGGCGTACTTGGCCCGCACCCGCGCGATGTAGGTGTCGACGGTCGTCACCGACAGGTGCAGCCGGTGCGCGACGAGTGTCTTCGATTCCGACTCGAACCAGGACAGGAGCACCTGGCGCTCCCGGGCCGACAGCACGGGCCGGCCCGGACGGCGGTCGCCGGCGAGCACACCGCTCAGCATCGGCCCGGTGTATGACTCGCCGCGGGCCGCAGCGTGCACCGCCGCGACCAGGTGCCCGGCCCCCTCGGACTTGGCCAGGTAGCTCGACGCGCCGAGATCGACACAGCCCAGCACGGTCGCCGGCGTCTCGTCCTGGGAGTAGACGACGACGTTGCGGCCGGCCTCGACCAGGGTGCGCAGCGCGGCGAGATCGGGCACCGGGCCGCCCAGGAACAGGTCCAGGACGACGACGTCGGCACCGGCGCCGGCGCCGGTCAGCGCGACGTCCGGCCGGGGGCCGGCCGCCAGCACCGTGATCGGCGGGTCGGCCGCGGCGCACCAGCCGCCGACCCCCTCCACGATCGCCGGGTGGTCGTCGACGATCACCGCGGTGACCGCTGCTGCCATCGGACCTCCAACCAGCTGTGCCCCTCGTGCTCCACGGTCTCGGTGCGGACGCCGGCCACGACACCGGGGGCGGCCGGCGGCCCACGTCCCGGGTCGAGCGCCGCCACCACCGCGAGCACGAGCTCGCCGTCGTCGTCGTCGTGCAGGGTCAGCCGCGCGGTCCCGGTCGCGCACGCCAGCAACGCTCCCGCATGGCCGACCAGCGCCCGCCGCACCCGTGCCGGCGGCTCGGTCCGGGGCGCCGAGACGGAGACCCGCAGGCCGAGGCCGCGCTGTTCGGCGTGTTCGAGAAGCACCTCCAGCTCACCGGCCAGCTCGCCACCGTCGTCGTCGACCCGCGCGAACAGCCGCCGCAGCCGGGCGGACTCCGTCGCCGCCCGGCGCCGCACGTCCGGGTCGGCGGGTGACGCCGCGCCGTCGCGCAGGCCGCGCAGCAACGGCAGCACACCGGCCCGCAGCGCCGCGTAGCGCTGTTCCCGATCGGCGTGCACCCGCTGTGCGACCTCCTCCCGGGTGACGACGGCCGCCCGCGCGGACGCCGCCCCGGCCGCCTCCGCGGCGACGGCGCGCAACGCCGTCGCCCCGAGCGCGACCGCCAGGTGCAGGCCCTCCACGCCGACCACGACGATGCCGAACTCCACCAGACCGGCGGGATCAGCACGTCCGCGGAGCACGAGTACCCCGGCCATCAGCACGACATGCACCGCGATGAACCCGACGGTCCGGCTCAGCCGCCGGTCGCAGAACAGCAGCACCCCGAGGAAGCCGGTCACCCCGAGCGTCCAGTGCGCGGGCCGGACGAGCTCGTCGGCCGGCAGCGACAGCGTCACCCCGAGCGACATCAGCAGCACGAACACCGCGGCGGGCAGTCGCGCCGCGCCCCAGGAGCGGCCGGCCAGCACCAGCGCCAGGTCGGCGAGCGCGACCGCGACGATGCCGGCGAACCACATCCAGGCGGTCCACCGTGCCGGGTACAGCTCCGTCGTCGCGAGCAGGTTCCCCAGGCAGAACACCCCGAGCACGACCAGCACGACCAGCGACTGCGCGAGCCGCAGTCCGCGCAGCAGGTGCAGGGCGTGCCCGCCCCGTTCCGGATCGCGGCCGGTCGGGGCGGGCCGGGACGGGTCCGGCGTCGGCCACTCCAGCGTCACCGTGGTCCCGCGCCCCGGCGCGGACGCCACCGTCGCCCGGCCCCCGGCACCGGCCATCCGATCGGCCACCGACGTCCGCAACCCGGTGCGCCCGCGCGGCACGGCCGCCGGATCGAACCCGCCGCCGTCGTCGGTGATCTCGATCCGGACGCCGCCGTCGCGGGCCCGCAACCGGAGCTGCGCGGAGCCGGTCCCGGCGTGCCGGCGCACGTTCTCCAGCACCTCGCCGACGGCGCCGTCGAGCGCGGTGAGCGCGGGCGCGGGCAGCTCCGGGAACGGTGCAACGGGCTCGGGACGTACCCGCACCCGGGACCGGGCCACGGTGCGGGCCAGCGACGGCACGACGCCGCCGGGCCTGCCCTCCAGCGCCGCGACGTCCCGGTCGAGCTGGTCCGGCAGCCAGGGCTCACGCCCGCTCACCTGACCCAGGCCGACCATCAGCAGGGTCCCGGCGGCGGTGTCGTGCACCGCGGCCCAGTGCCTGCGCTGCTCGGCCCGCCGGGCCGACTCGGTCACCGCCGCGCGCTCGCGGACGAGACGGTCCGCCAGCAGCGCGTCGGCCTCCCTCCCGGCCCTGGCCACCAGCACCCTCAGCAGCCGGGACAGCGCCGCGCCGACCAGGATCCAGGCCCCGCCCCCGGCCAGCAACGCCTCGCCCGGCCCGAGTCCGGAGAGCAGGCAGCCGCCGAGATAGGCGGCGGCCAGCAGCACCGCGATCACCGCCCCGGAACGCGCAGGCCGGTACCACTGCACCGCGATCGCGGTGAACGAGACCACCACCGACACCCAGCCGAGCTGCGCCGTGATGAGCTGCGGATCGACCAGCAACGGCTGGGCCAGGCCCAGCGCCGCGACCACCGGCGGATCGGCCCGGCCGGCCCAGGCCGGGCGCCCGGTGCGCGCCCAGCGCAGGTGGACGAGGTTCCACCCGCCGAAGGCGACCGCGACCGCCCCGCAGAGCCACGGCCCGGCCGGGGGCCCCGCGAACGGTGCGAGAGCGGCCACCCCGATCCCGACGGCGGCCCGCGCCGACACCGAGTACCGGCGCCCCCGGAGGTCCAGGAACCGTGTGGTCGCGGCGTCCTCCACCGGCGAGGTCCGGAACATCACGGAGGGGGTGTCGCTTCTCCCGCCGTCCTGTTAGCCGGGTTCGTCACCACGTGCTGAACGTCTCCTCCCGGCCGACCGCCCAGATTGTGACGAAAGCGGTGTTTCGGGCGTACCTCCTTCGTCTATCCGGCCCTCGGTCCCCGCAGCCAGGAGGAGACGACCGTGCCCGACCGGACCCCCGCCGAGATCGCACCCGCCGCGGTGGAACAGGGCGTCGCGAAAGCGAGCCGACGCTGGGACTCCGTCGCCGTGGGTTCGTTCCTCGCCGGCGCCTACATCGCCTTCGGTGCGCTCGTCGCGATCAGCGTCTCCTCCGGGATGGACCCCGAGTTCTGGGGGACCCTGCCGACCCTGTTCCTCGGCGCCGCGTTCACCCTCGGCCTGGTCCTGGTGGTGGTGGGTGGCGCGGACCTGCTCACCGGGAACATGATGCTGCTGCCGATGGCCGTGCTGCGTCGCAGGCTGCGCCCGGTGGCGGTACCGAAGAACCTGGCGATCGTGCTCGTCGGGAACCTCGCCGGCGCCGTGTTCGTCGCGTACTTCTTCGCCGTGGCGGCCGGTGTCGTCGGAGATGTCGGGTCCCCGCCGGGCAGCATGGAACTGCTCACCTACGAACGCCTGGTCGGGATCACCGACTCCAAGGGCGGTTCGGCGGGCGCCTGGGAGGTGTTCCTGCGGGCGGTGGCCTGCAACTGGCTGGTCTGCCTGGCGATCTGGCTCTCGCTCGCCTCGGACCGGGTCACCGGGAAGATCCTCGGGATCTTCTTCCCGATCATGGCGTTCGTGGCGATGGGCTTCGACCACGTGGTCGCCAACATGTTCTTCCTCCCGGCCGCGATGTTCGCCGGTGTGCCCGGTCTCACCTGGGCGGACGTCACGATCAACCTGTCGATCGCGACCGTGGGGAATCTCGTCGGCGGTGCGGTGTTCGTCGCGCTCGCCTACTGGTACCTGTACCTGAAGGACGAGCCCGGCTGATCCTCAGGCCACGGCGGCGGATCCGGACCCGTCGACGCAGACGCAGCCCAGCGGGTCGAAACCGTTGAATCCCACCGAGGAGGGTGGGGTTCGCTGCACGTTCCCAACCAGTGACCAGTCTGCGGCCGCGTGCCGACTCTCGACGAACCGGCGGTAGGCGCCGGTGCGCTCGCGCAGCTCTGTATGAGTGCCCACGTCGGCGATCCGTCCCTCGTCGAGGACGACGATCCGATCGGCGGCCAACACGGTCTGCAGCCGGTGGGCGACCACCAGCACCGCCCGGTCGCGGGCGAGGGCGGTGACGGCCTCGCCCACGAGCCGTTCGTTGGTGGCGTCCGGGGCCGAGGCGACCTCGTCGAGGAGCACCACGGGACGGTCGCGCAACAGGGCGCGGGCAATGGCGACGCGTTGTCGCCCCCCGCGGGAGAGGGTGCGGCCCGCCGCCCCGACGGGGGTCGCCCAGCCCTGCGGGAGGCGGTCGACGATCTCGTCCACCCGGGCGGCCGCGGCGACCCGCGCGAGGTCCCCCGACGCGCCCCATCGCGCCGGCGTCGACGGTTCGGCCAGGGCCGGCTCGGCGAGGAACGCCTGGACACGGTGCACACCGACCCCGGCCATCCGGAACCCGGCGGCGATGCCCGCAACCGCGGTCAGGGGTTCGGCGAAGCGGACCGCGAGCACCAGGATGCCGACCAGCAGCCCGACGTCGATGGGCTGTCCCCCGGCGAGCAGCGCGCCGACGGTCAGCGTGGCTGCGAGCACCGCCTGGATCGGCACGATCAGCGGCACGGACCATCCTGGCCGAGCGTTCGGCAGGGTTTGGCTCACCGTCACTTCCCCGCTGGGCGGCCACCGATCCCCCACCGCGCCGGGTCGACCCCGTCCAGGACGACCCAGGTCTGGTCGCGGATCGATTCCCCGAACACCCGTACGACGGCGTCGGTCAGCTCGGTGACGAGCTGTTCCTGGGTCTGTGGGGTGAGCCGCTGTTCGAAGATCTTCACGTCGATGAAGGGCATGATGTGGCCTCCGTGTCAGAAGCGCCGGGCCGGGACGGTGCGCGCGAGACCTCGCGCAGCGCGTCGTCGAGGGCGTCGGTGAGGTGGTCGATCTGGGTGTCGGTCAGGTGCGGATGGCAGGGCAGGTTCATGTGGCCGCCGAACCAGGACGCCTCGGCGACCGGACACTCACCGGGGCCGTGCGGCCCGCGCGCCCGCCACTCGGGCATCAGGTGCTGGGGGAAGTAGCGCAGCTGCACCTCGACCGACCGTGCGTCGAGTGCCCGGACCAGTGCGTCGCGCACGCCAGGACGCTCGACGAAGAACGTGTAGAGGTGGTGGCCACTGCGTGTCCCGGGTTCGGTACGGGTCAGCCGCACACCCTCCTGGCCCGCGAGCACCTCGTCGAGCCGGGCGGCGACATGCGCCCGCCGCTGGTGGAGCTCGGGTAGCCGGTCCAGCTGGACCAGGCCGACCGCGGCGGCGGCCTCGGAGAGGGTGGCGTTGGTCCCGGACCGGCGGACCCGCGAACAGGCCTGTCCGTACGCCCGCTCGGACCACCGCATCCAGGGCAGCGACTCGGGTACGGCGTCCGGGTGCGGCCCGACCAGAAGGTCGGCGTCCACCTCGTTGGACCGGCGCCGGTCGATTCGCCGGGCCCAGTCGTCCCGGTCGACGGTGATGAGCCCGCCCTCACCGAGGGTGGTGATGTTCTTGCTGGAGTGGAAGCTGAAACAGCCGATGTCGCCGAGGGAGCCGGGTCGTCGTCCGCGGTAGTCCGCGCCGAGTGCGTGTGCGCAGTCCTCGATCACGACGACTCCCCGGGGCCGGGTCGCGGCGGTGATCCGGTCCATGTCGGCGGGCAGCCCGCCGTAGTGCACGAGGACCACGGCCCGGGTGCGCTCGGTGAGCATCTCCTCGACCCGGGACGGGTCGATGTTGGCCGTGGCGGGGTCGATGTCGCAGAACCGGACCGTGGCCGGGGTGTCCAGCAGAGGTTGGACGGTGGCCTGGAAGGTCTGCGGGGTCACCAGAACCTCGTCACCGGGGGCGAGGTCGAGCAGGCCGATCGCGAGTTCCAGCGCGACCGTTCCGCTGGTGACGCTCAGCGCGTGCCGGACCCCGAGGTGGGCGGCCATCCGGCGTTCGAACTCCGCGCGCAGCGCCCCCGACGACAGCACAGTGTCCTCGTGCACCAGCTGGTGCAGCACGGCCGCCTCGCGCTGCCCGAGGATGCTCCCGCGGGCGGCGAAGGGGACGCGGTAGCGGCTCACCGTCCGCCCGCCAGCCTGGCCCGCAGTGCTTTCTTGTCGATCTTCCCGACCGGGGTCAGGGGGAACGAGTCGAGGAGCTCGACCTGGTCGGGGAACTTGTACGCCGCGACCCCGAGCCCGCGCAGGTGGCGGGCGAGTCCGACCTTGCCCGGTGGTTCGTCGCGGGGGACGACGAAGGCGACCGTCCGTTCGCCCCACCGCTCGTCCGGTGCCGCGACGACGGCCACCCCGGCGACCTGCGGATGGGAGAGCAGGTACCCCTCGATCTCGGTGGCGGCGATCTTCTCCCCACCGCGGTTGATCTGGTCCTTCTCCCGCCCGACGACGATCAGGTGGCCGCTGGGCAGTTGCCGGACCACGTCACCGGTCCGGTAGAACCCGTCGGAGGTGAATGCGGTCGCGTTGTGTTCGGGTGCACGGTAGTAGCCGCGCAGCGTGTATGGGCCGCGGGTGAGCAGTTCCCCCGGCTCACCGGGCGGGACCGGGCGACCGTCCGGGCCGACGACCCGGATCTCGTCGGCCGGGGAGATCGGCCGGCCCTGGGTGGTGAACCGCAGCTCGTCCGGGTCGTCCAGGCCGGTCAGGTTCAACAGGCCCTCGGCCATGCCGAACACCTGCTGCAGCCGGGCGCCCAGCGCGGGCTCCACGGTGGGGGCGATCTCGTCGGCGAGCCGGGCACTGCCGACCTGGACCAGTTCCAGGCTGGACAGATCGAACCGGGTACGCCCTGCCTCCTCCACCCAGATCGGGGTGAGCGGGGGGTTCAGCGCGGTCACGGTGACCCGCTCGGCCTCGACCAGCGCGAACGCGGTCGCCGGGTCCGGTGCACCGGAGAGTACGACGGTGCCGCCGGTGGCCAGCGTGCCCAGCACTCCCGGGCAGCTCATCGTGAAGTTGAACGCGACGGGCAGGACGGCCAGGTAGACCGACTCCGGTCCGAACCGGCAGATCCGGGCGGCGGCCACGGCGTTGTAGAGGTAGTCGTCGTGCGTCCGTGGGATGAGCTTGGGCAGCCCCGTCGTCCCCCCGGAGAGCAGCAGCAGCGCGACGTCGGAGGCCACCGGCGGGTCGAGCTCCGCGGCCGGGGCCTCCGCGGGGGCGGTGGTTCGCAGCGCCTCCAGGGCCACGGCGTCGGGACCCGGGTCACCGTCGACGACCACGTGGCGCAGCGACGGCACCTCGGCGCGGACCTCGGCGGCCAGTGTGCGGTGGTCGAACCGTGCGTGCACGTCCGGGATCAGGTATGCGACCGCCTCGCTGAGCCGGGCGAGGTGCACGATCTCTGCCCGCCGGTGCCCGGGCAGCGCGTGCACGGGCAGCACGCCGAGACGCTGCAGCGCGAACCAGACGACCAGGAACGACGCCCGGTTCGGCAGCTGCAGCACCACCCGGTCCCCGCGACGCAGTCCCAGCCTGTGCAGGCCGGCCGCGGTCCGGTCGACCTCGGTGTCCAGCTCGGCGTAGCTCAGCCTGTGGTGCACGTCGACGACGGCCGGGTGATCCGGCTGCGCACCGGCGGCGGCACGCAACACCTCACCGAAGGTCCGCCCCTGCCAGTACCCGGCCTCCCGGTAGGACCGGGCCACCTCAGGCGGCCAGGTCGGGGCATCGGCGATCGCTCCGCCGGCCACACCGTCACCCATCGTGTCCCACCTCTCCGTTGGCCACCTCGCAGTGACCTGTTCGTGTCGCAGGCATCTGGTCATCCCGCCACGTTCCGTGTTTGGATGAGTCAATACGAGATGACAATCGTTTTCAAGACGGGACCTGCTGTGACCGAGCACATCCACACCGGCCCATCGCACGACACCGGCCACGAACGCACCGACGAGTGCACGACCGACGGGCTCGCCGCTGAGGTCGCCGCGCTGCTCGAGGTCGATGCCGGCGAGCTGACCGAGGACGACGACCTGTTCGAGCTCGGCCTGGAGTCGCTGACGGTGATCCGGTTCGCCGCCGCCCGGCGCCGGATCGGGATCGAGATCTCGTTCGAGGATCTGGCGCTCGAGCCGACGCTGCGCGCCTGGCGCGCACTGCTCGCCGAGCGGTCCCCGGGGAGCCGCCCGCTGCTGTCCGGTCCGGTTGGGCCGTCCGGTCCGAGCGGCCCGGCAGACGAGGCGTTCGGGCTCGCCCCGATGCAGCTCGCCTACTGGGTCGGCCGCCAGGACGGCCAGCCCTACGGCGGCGTCGGCTCGCACTTCTACCTGGAGTTCGACGGCTCCGGGGTGCGCCACGACCGGCTGCAGGAGGCGTTCGACGCCCTGGTGGCCCGGCACCCGATGCTGCGCGCCCGCTTCGACGACGACGGACGTCAACGGATCACCGAGCGCACCGGCCTGCCCGCCGTCGCTCTGCACGACCTGCGCCGGCTCGACGACACCTCGCCCGCCCTGCACGAGCTGCGCGAGCGATGGGCCCATCGCAGGCTCGATCCTGGCCGCGGTGAGGTCGTCGAACTCGGACTCAGCCTGCTGCCCGAGGGCGGCACCCGGGTGCATCTCGACCTGGACATGATGGTTGCCGACGCCCGCAGCATGTCGGTGCTGCTCACCGACCTGGCGGCGCTCTACCGGGGCGACGAGCCGGAGCCACTGCGCTACGACTTCCGTCGCTACCTCGACGAGCACGCACCCGCCCGCGAACGCGACCGGGAACGCGACCGCGGCTGGTGGGCCGAGCGGATCCCGGAGCTGCCCGAGGGGCCGCGGTTGCCGACCACCCCGCAGGCAGGTGCGCCCGGCCGCGCCGCCCGGATGGTCCGCCACCATCACCTGCTGCCCCCGGACACCGCCGCCGCACTGACCGCGGCCGCCCGCTCCCGCGGCCTGACCCCGGCCGCGGTGCTGGCCGCCGCCTTCGCCGAGATCGTCGGCGCCTGGAGCGCGGAACCCCGGTTCCTGCTGAACCTGCCGTTGTTCGAGCGTGCACCGCTGCACCCCGACGTCGACCGGTTGGTCGGCGACTTCACCGGTTCGGTGCTGCTCGACGTCGACACCACGACCGACCGGCCGTTGACCGCGCAGGCCCGCGAGGTGCAGAGCCGGCTGCACGCCGCGGTCGGGCACGGCGCCTACGGTGGCATCGACGTCCTGCGCGACCTGTCCCGCCGCACCGGCGAACCGGTACTGGCACCGGTCGTCTACACCAGTGCGCTCGGCGTCGGCCCGGTCTACGACGAGACGGTGCGGGCGACGTTCGGCGACGCCTGCTGGGTGAGCTCGCAGAACCCGCAGGTCTGGCTGGACGCGCAGGTCCGCGAGCAGCCCGGCGGCGTGCTGCTGAACTGGGACGTCCGCGCCGACGTGCTCGGCGACACGGTGCCCGCGCAGATGTTCGCCGCCTACCGGGACCTGGTGCTGGGCCTGGCCGGGGCCGAACCGCAGACGTGGGACCGGCCGGTCGGACCGCTGATTCCGGCGGAGGCGGCGACGGTCCGCCGACACGCGAACGCCACCGGCCCGGGATGCCCGCGCCGGGCCCTGCACGCGGCGTTCTTCGAGCTGGCCCGGACCCGGCCGGAGCGACCCGCCGTGCTGCGCGACGACGTCGTCGTCGGCTACGGCGAGCTCGCCGGGCGTGCCCTGCGCGTTGCGGGAGCGCTGCGCGAGCGTGGGGTGCAACCGGGTGAAGCCGTGGTCGTCAGCCTGCCCCGGGGCGTCGACCAGGTGGTCGCCGTCCTCGGGGTGCTCGCCGCCGGCGCCTGCTACGTCCCGGTCGCCGCCGACCAGCCGGCCCGGCGGTGGACCCGGATCGCCCGCGGCGCGGGGGCCCGCGCGATCCTCGGTGCGCCACCGCACGGAGCCGAGCACGGCGAGATCCCGGTCCTGACCGTGCAGCAGGCCTGCGGCGGCGACCCGCTGCCCGGCCCGGTCCCGGTCTCGCCCGACGACCTGGCCTACCTGCTGTTCACCTCCGGCTCCACCGGCACCCCGAAGGGTGTCGAGGTCTCCCACGCGGCCGCCGCGAACACCGTCGACGCGCTCGGCGAGCGGTTCGGTGTCGACGAGCACGACCGGGTGCTGCTCGTCTCCGCGCTCGAGTTCGACCTGTCCGTGTACGACCTGTTCGGCCCGCTCTCGGCCGGTGGCGCGGTCGTCCCGCTGCACGACGCGGAGCGCCGCGACCCGGTCCGCTGGTGGGACCTGGTGCGCCGGCACGGGGTGAGCATCTGGAACACCGTCCCGGTGCTGCTGGACATGCTGCTCACCGCCGCCGGCCCCGAGCCGGGGCCGATACCGATCCGGGTGGTGCTGCTCGGCGGGGACCGGGTACCGGTCGAACTGACCACCCGGTTGCACGCGATCGCCCCGCGGGCCCGCGTCGCCGGGCTCGGCGGGATGACCGAGGCCGCGATCCACTCCACGGTGCAGGAGGTCTCCCCCGGCGACACCTTCCCGGACGGCGCCGCGGTGCCGTGGGGGGTGCCGTTGCCGGGGGTGCGGTGCCGGGTCGTCGACTCCCGGGAGCGGGACCGGCCCGATCTCGTCCCGGGCGAGATCTGGGTGGGCGGGGCGAGCGTGGCTCGTGGCTACCGCGGCGATCCGGAGCGCACCACCGACCGGTTCGTGCACCGCGACGGGACTCGCTGGTACCGCACCGGCGACATCGGCTTCTACCACCCCGGTGGCGTCCTGGACTTCCTCGGCCGGGCCGACGACCAGGTGAAGATCAGAGGCCACCGGATCGAGCCGGGCGAGGTCGAGGCCGCGCTGGCCTCCCATCCGGGTGTGCGGCGCGCGGTGGTCGTGGTCGTCGGTGACGCGACCCGCCGCCTCGCCGCGGCCGTGCTCGCCCACCACCCGGCGCCCGATCCCGACGAGCTGGTCACCCACCAGCGGGGGCGGCTGCCCGATGCGATGGTCTGCGAGACCGTCCGGGTCCTCGACGCGCTGCCCCTGACCGGCAACGGGAAACCCGACCGGGCGGCGTTGCGGGCCCTGCTCGGCACCGCGGCGGACGACGACCGGGTCGGTGAACCACCGCGGGGGCCGGTGGAACAGCGGCTCGCCGCGGTCTGGTCCGAGCTGCTCGGGCTCGGCCCGGGCCACGGCACCGTCCGACGCGACGACACGTTCTTCGGGCTCGGCGGCGACTCGCTGCTGGCCACCCGACTGGTGGCCGATCTCCCGGCCGCGGGCCTGCACGGGTGCCGGCTCGGCACCCTGTTCACCACGCCCGCACTCCGTGACGTCGCCGCGACCCTGACCCTCGACGACCAGGTGGGCCCGACCATCGGTACCCGGATCGTCCCCGACCCGGCCGCCCGGCACGAACCGTTCCCCGGTACCGACGTGCAGAACGCCTACCGCCTCGGCCGGGACCCCCGGTTCACCCTGGGCGGTGTCGGGACCTGGCAGTACGCCGAGTTCGACGGTGTCGACGTCGACCTGGACCGGATGGAGCGGGCCTGGCTACGGCTGGTGGACCGGCACGAGATGCTGCGGGCGGTGGTCGATCCGGACGGCCGCCAGCGGATCCTGCCCGACCCCCCGCGCTACCGGATCGAGGTCCTCGACGTGGTCGACGACGGCCCGGTGGCCGGCCGGGCCGCGTTGGAGGGCCTGCGCGACCGGTGCTCGCACCGGTTGCTCGACCTGAGCCGGTGGCCGCTGTTCGAGCTGTCCGCGGTCCGCTACCGCGGTGCGGACGGTGCGGTCCGGACCCGGCTGGCGGTCGGTCTCGACTACATCCTGTTCGACGCGCTGTCGATCATGACGTTGTTCACCGAGCTGGACCGGCTCTACGCCGACCCGGGCCGCGAGCTCCCGCCGATCGGGCTCTCGTTCCGCGACTACGTGCTGCAGGTACATCCCGACCCGCGGGCCGTGGCCGATGCCGAACGGCACTGGCGGGAGCGCCTCGACACGCTTCCCGAACCGCCCCGGCTGCCGCTGCGCGTCGACCCGTCGCAGATCGAGCGGCCGCGGTTCACCCGGCGCCGCCGTGAGCTGTCCGCACCGCAGTGGCAGGCGCTCACCGCCACCGCCGCCCGGCACGGTCTGACCCCGTCGACCGTGCTGCTCGCCGCCTACGCCGAGGTGCTCGGCGCGTGGAGCGCGAACCCGGCGGTGACGGTCACCCTGACGCTGTTCAACCGGCGCCCGGTGCACCCGGACGTGCTGCGGGTGCTCGGCGACTTCACCTCGCTGACCCTCGCCGACCATCACCCGGCCCCGGACGGCGACTGGCTGCGTGCCGCCCGCGAGCTGCAGCACCGGCTCGGCGCCGACCTGGACCACCGTGACGTGTCGCCGTCCTGGCTGTTGCGCGAGCTGGCCGCGCGCACCGGCACCCTCGACTCCGCCGTGCCGGTGGTGTTCACCAGCGCGCTCGGGGTCGGTGACCGTGCCGATCCGGTGTCGATGGAGATGTCACCGACCTTCCCCGAGCGGGTCTGGGGGATCTCCCAGTCGCCGCAGGTCAGCCTGGACAACCAGGTGCTGGAGTCGGCGGGCCGGTTGCAGGTCACCTGGGACTCGGTGGACGAGCTGTTCCACGACGGCGTGCTGGACGCCATGTTCGAGGCGTACTGGACCCTGCTGGAGCACCTGGCCGGCGCGGACTGGTCCGCGTCGCTGCCCGATCTGGTCCCGCCGTCGCAGCGGACGGTCCGGGACCGGCTCAACGGGGTTCCGCCGGTGCTCACCGACGGGGTGCTGCACCGGCCGTTCCTGGACCGGGCCGCGGACCGCGCGGACGCACCGGCGGTGATCTGGGAGGAGCGACCCGGTGAGCCACGCCGGCTCTCGCACGCCGAGCTGGCCCGCACCGCGCTACGGCTGGCCGCCGGCCTGGTCGAGCGCGGCATTCGTCCCGGTGACCCGGTGGCGATCACCCTCCCGAAGGGCCCCGACCAGATCGTCGCGGTCCTCGGGGTGCTGGCCGCCGGTGCGGTCTACGTCCCGGTCGGGGTCGAGGCCCCGCAGCGGCGGCACACCCAGGTGCACGAGACCGCAGGCGTGCGGCTGGTGCTCACCGGGATCGGACCGTTACTGGCCGACGACCCACTGGAGGCACCCGTACCCGTCGGCCCGGACGACCCGGCGTACGTGATCTTCACCTCCGGCTCGACCGGTGCCCCGAAGGGCGTCCAGGTCCGCCACGGTGCCGCCGCGAACACGGTTGCCGACGTCGTGGCCCGGCACGGGATCGGTTCGACCGACCGGGTGCTCGGGGTGTCCGCGCTGGACTTCGACCTGTCGGTGTTCGACGTGTTCGGTCTGCTCGGCGCCGGTGGCGCGCTGGTCCTGCCGGCCGAGGACGAACGGCGCGACGCCGCCCGCTGGCGGGAGCTGTGCCGCACGCACGGGGTCACGGTGTGGAACACCGTCCCGGTCCTGCTGGAGATGCTCCTGGTCGCGGGCCTGCCGGAGTCGCTGCGGTTGGCCCTGGTCTCCGGTGACTGGGTGCCGGTGGACCTGCCGGGCAGGCTCGCCGCCGCCGGAGCCGGCCGGGTCCGGCTGATCGTCATGGGTGGCGCCACCGAGGCGTCGATCTGGTCGAACGAGTTCGACGCCTCCCGGATCGACCCGGCCTGGTCGTCGGTCCCCTACGGCAGTCCGCTCGCGGGACAGCGCTACCGGGTGGTCGACCCGGCCGGGCGCGACCGCCCCGACCGGGTACCCGGCGAGCTGTGGATCGGCGGGATCGGGGTGGCCGACGGCTACCGCGGTGACCCGGCACGCACCGCGGAGCGGTTCGTCGAACACGCCGGGCAGCGCTGGTACCGGACCGGTGACCTGGGCCGGTACTGGCCGGACGGCACCCTGGAGTTCCTCGGTCGCGCCGACGAACAGGTCAAGATCGCCGGTCATCGGCTCGAGCTCGGTGAGGTCGAGGCTGCCCTGGTCGACCATCCGCTGGTGCGGCAGGCCGCGGTGGTCGCCGTCGGCGAACGGACGGCGCGACGGCTGCACGCCTTCCTGGTCGGTGCCGAACCGACCGACCTGGACACCTTCCTGGCCCACCGGTTGGCCCCGCACGCGATCCCGGCACGGTGCACCGTCGTCGAGGCGCTGCCGCTGACCGCGAACGGCAAGGTCGACCGGGCGGCGCTGGCCGAGGCCGCCGGTCGCGGCCAGGGGCCACCGGGCGGGGCACCCCCCGCCGGGCCGTTGGAGCTCGCACTGGCCCGGCTCTGGGCCGAGGTCCTGGACCTCCCGGGCGAGGTCCCGCTCCCGGACCGGGACATCGCCTTCTTCACCGTCGGCGGCTCCAGCCTGTCCGCGCTCCAGCTGCTCGCTGAGGTCTCGGACCGCTTCGGCGTCGACGTCCCCGCGCGCCGCTTCCTGGCCGCACCCACCGTGTCCGCGCTGGCCGCCGAGATCGCGGCCGCCCTGCCCGACGAGGAGATCGGAACCGTATGAACGCCGGCGAGTTGATCGAGGACCTGACCGCGGCAGGCGTCCGGCTGTGGGCCGAGGACGACCAGCTGCGGTTCCGCGCACCCCGTGGGGCGATGACCGAGGAGTTCCGGGCCGCGCTGCGCCGGCACCGCGACGAGGTGCTGGCGCTGCTGCGCTCGGCCGGCACGGCCCGGGTCGAACCGGACCCGGCGGCGCGGCACGAGCCCTTCCCGCTGACCGAGATCCAGGCCGCGTACCTGGTCGGACGGGGAACCGGCTACCCGTGGGGCGGCACGGCCTGTCACGCGTACGTGGAGCTGGAGGCACCGGCCGATCTGGACCCGGACCGGTTGGGTGCTGCCTGGCGGACCCTCGTCGCCCGCCACGACATGCTGCGCGCCGTCGTCCACCCGGACGGCTACCAGCAGGTGCTGGCCGAGGTCGTGGTCGAGGATCCGGTGCTGGTGGACCTGCGCGACGCCGACCACGACCGGGTCGCCACGGCGCTGGAACGGACCCGGGGCGAGCTCGACCACCGGCGCGCCGAACCGGACCGGTGGCCGCTGTGTCTGCTGCGGGTGACCCGCTGTCCGGACCGGACCGTCCTGCACCTGTCGGTCGACCTGCTCGTCGTCGACTTCACCAGCCTGACCCGGGTGCTCGACGAGCTGCACCGCGAGTACACGGCGCCCGGCTCGTCGGGCCCGGCCCCGGAGTTCACCTTCCGCGACTACGTGCTGGCCCGACGAGGTCTCGCGGCGGGGCCGCAGGCCGAGCGGGACCGCGCCTACTGGCGGGCCCGCGACCTCCCGCCCGCGCCGGAGCTGCCGGTCACCGGCGACCCGCACGCCGGGCCGGCCCGGTTCCGTCGCCGCGAGATCGGAGCGGACGCACCGGGCTGGGCGCGGCTGCGCCGGCGGGCCGCCGCACACGAGGTGACCCCGACCGCGGTGCTGCTGGCCGCCTACGCCGAGACCATCGGGCAGTGGAGCAGACACCCACGGTTCACCCTCAACGTGCCCACCTTCACCCGGCACCCGGTGCACCCCGACGTCGATCAGCTGGTCGGCGACTTCACCGCGGTGGAGCTGCTGGAGGTCGACGTCACCGAACCCGCCACGGTGCCGGCCCGGGCCGCAGCGCTGGGCGCGCAGCTGCTGGAGGACCTCGCCCATCCGCTGTGCAGCGGCAGCGAGGTGCTGGCCGACACCGCCCGCCGCGCCGGTCTCGCCGCGGGCGAGCTGCTGATGCCGGTCGTGTTCACCAGCGCCCTCGGTGCCGCGCCCGCACCCGCCGCGGACGCCCCCCGGGTCCGGTCCGCCCTCACCCAGACCCCGCAGGTGTGGATCGACTGCCAGGTCATGGAACGCGCGGACGGGCTGGCCGTGAGCTGGGACTGCCGCGAGGGAGTGTTCCCGGACGGGCTGCTCGACGACGCCTTCACCTCGTTCGCCGACCTGGTCGAGCGGTTGGTCGCCGACGGCACCGACGGGGAGCGGGCCTGGTCCGACGACGACCCGGTACGGCTCCCCCCGGTCCAGGCCCGGGTCCGGGCCGAGATCGACGACACCGCCGCACCGCTGCCCACCGGACTGCTGCACGAGCCGGTCTTCGCGCGCGCGGCCACCGCTCCGGAGGCGACCGCGGTGGTGGACGCCCGCGGGGCGACCTCGTTCGGTGAGCTGGCCGCGCGGGCCCGCGCGGTGGCCGTCGCGCTGCACGAACGCGGGATCGCGCCGGGCGAACTGGTCGCCGTGCTCGCCGAGAAGGGTGTCGAGCAGGTCAGCGCGGTCCTCGGGATCCTGCTGGCCGGTGGCGCCTACCTGCCGGTGGAGACCGGGCAGCCGGCGGCTCGGCGGGCGGCCGTGCTGGCCGATGCCGGTGTCCGGATGGGGGTGACCCAGTCCTGGCTGGTCGACGGACTCGCCGGGGACGGGATCGAGCTGGTCGCAGCCGACCTGCTGGACCCGGTGACAGACCCCACCGCGGTACCGGCCTCCTCGGCGGAGTGCGGCGACCTCGCCTACGTCATCTACACCTCCGGTTCCACCGGCCGCCCCAAGGGCGTCGAGCTCAGCCACCGGGCGGCACGCAACACCTGCGCGGACATCACCGCGCGCTTCGGGATCGGGCCGAGCGATCGCATCCTCGGCCTCGCCGCGCTCGGCTTCGACCTCTCGGTCTACGACGTGTTCGGCGGCCTGGCCGCCGGCGCCTGCCTCGTCCTGCCCGATCCGGCCCGGCGCGGCGACCCCTCGCACTGGACCGAACTGGTGACCCGGCACCGGGTCACCGTGTGGAACTCGGTACCCGGGCAGCTGCAGATGCTGCACGACCAGCTGCCCCCCGGCGCCGGATCGGAGCTGGCCTCGCTCCGGGTGGCACTGCTCTCCGGGGACTGGATCCCGGTGACCCTGCCCGACGCCGTCCGCGCGATCGTGCCGGGCCTGCGGGTGATCAGCCTCGGCGGCGCCACCGAGGGCGCCATCTGGTCGATCGCGTACCCGATCGACGAGGTCGACCCGACCTGGCCGAGCATCCCCTACGGCCGCCCGCTGACCAACCAGACCCTGCGCGCACTGGACCACCGGCTCCGGCCGCGACCGGACTGGGTGCCGGGCGAGCTGTACATCGGAGGCGCCGGGGTCGCCCTCGGCTACCGCGGCGACCCGGAACGCACCGCGGAACGCTTCGTCACCGACCCCCACACCGGCGGGCGGCTCTACCGGACCGGTGACCTGGGCCGGCATCTCGGCGCGTCGGCCGGGGCCGGGGCCGGGACCCTGGAGTTCCTCGGCCGGGAGGACACCCAGGTCAAGATCCGCGGGTACCGGGTCGAGCTGGCCGAGGTCGAGGCGGCGCTGCAGACCCACGAGGCCGTCGGCGTCGCCGCGGTGCTGGTCGACGGGGACGGGGTACACGGGCGCCGGCTCGCCGCCGTCGTCGCCCCGGCCCGGGTGGAGCCGCCCGCACCGGACCCGGCTCCGGCCGCCGCGGCCCGCGCGGCGCTGCCGGCGCTGGCCGGGGACCGGGCCGCGGAGCTCGTCCGGTTCACCGCCGAGCTGGACGCGGCCGCGGCGGCCGCGATGGCGGCCACGCTCACCGGCGCGGTCCCGGCGTCCGGGCCGGGCCGCAGCACCGAGCAGGTGTGTGTCGCGCTCGGCGCCCCGCCGGCCCACCACCGCCTGGTCCGCCGCTGGCTGGCCGCGCTGGCCGACGCCGGTCTCGTCCGGCGCACCGCCGAGGGGCACTGGAGCGGACTCACCGCGCCCGACGCCGACGTCGCGGCCGCCCGCTGGACGGCGCTGGACGAGGCCGAACGGCGGCTCGGCTGGTCCGCCGACCTGCTCGACCACGTGCGGACCTGCGCCCGCCGGTTGCCCGAACTGCTGGACGGGTCGCTCCCGATCGCGGCGCTGTTGTTCCCCGGTGCCCCGGCGGACGCGGTCCGCGCGGCCTACCGGGACAACCTCGCGGTCCGCGGGCTGAACACCGCCGCGGCCGCCACGGTCGCCGAGCTCGCACACCGGCGGCGCGGCACCGGCCCGCTGCGGGTGCTGGAGATCGGCGCCGGCGTCGGCGGGGCCACCGCCGAGCTGGTCGCGGCCCTGGCCGGAGCCGACGTCGATCTCCTGGTGACCGACCCCTCGGCCTTCTTCGTGGCGGAGGCCCGGGAGCGTTTCGCCGACCACCCCTGGGTCCGGCACGCCCGGTTCGACCCCGAGCGGGACCTGCACGCCCAGGGCCTCACGCCCTACTGCGCCGACGTGATCGTCGCCCCCAACGCGCTGCACCGCTGCGCCGACCTGCCGGCCGTGCTGGACCGGCTGGTCACCCTGCTCACCCCGGGCGGGCGGATGGTGCTCGTCGAGCAGACCCGGGACCGCTCGCCCGCGCTGCTGGCGTCGATGGAGTTCCTGGAGGCGCTCGGCCCGGAGCCGACCGACTCCCGACGCGCCGACACCGTGACGTTCCCGGACGTCGACGGCTGGCGCACGCTGCTGGAGGGGGCGGGCGGACGGGTCGAGACGGTGCTGCCCGCCGACGACGACGCGCTGGCCGCACCCGGACAGCGGCTGTTCAGTGCGGTGTTCAAGTCCGACCGCGCCGTGCTCGACGCCGCCGTGTTGGCCCGGCACACGGCCGACCGGCTGCCCGACTACATGGTCCCCGCGCACTGGCAGCTGCTCGACGCGCTGCCGCACACCGCGAACGGCAAGGTCGACCGACGGGCGCTCGCCGAGCTGCTGCCCAGCACGAACGCCGGGGCCACCCCGGTGGCGGGTGGAACCGAGCCGCGCGAGGGCCGGGAGCGGGAACTGGCCGCGCTGTGGGCGGAGCTGCTGGGGCGCGACCGGGTCGGCCGGGACGAGGACTTCTTCGCCCTCGGCGGGGACTCGCTGCTGGTCGCGCGGCTGGTCGGCAGGCTCCGCGAGCAGATACCGGCACTGGTCGACATCGAGTGGGACGTGGTGCTGCGCAGGCTGCTGCACCGGCCCACCGTGGCCGGGCTGGCCGAGTACCTCGACGGCCTGTCGGGGTCGACCGACCAGCAGGTGGAGGAACAGGGTCGCAGCCCACTGGTGCCGCTCAACGGCCCGGACGACGCGGACACCACCGTGGTGCTGGTACACGCCGGGGTCGGCACGATCATGCCCTACCGGGCGCTGGTCACCGAGATCCGCCGCCGCGCCACCGGCCGCAACCGGATGGTCGGGTTGGAGATCGTCGACCTCGACGTCTTCGCCGACGAGGACCCGGAGGGCCTGATCGAACGGATGGCCGCCGACTACGCCGGGGCGTTGCTGGAGGGCGGGTGCCGGCGGTTCCACGTCGTCGGCTACTGCCTGGGTGGGCTGGTCGCCACCGAGGTGGCCCGCACCCTGGCCGAGTCCGGCGCCGAGGTCGCCTCGTTCACCGCGATCAGCAGCCACGCACCGGCGTTCCGGCTCGACGACGAGCTGCTCTCGGAGTACTCGTTCGCGGTCATGATGGGCATCGACGCCCCGTCACTGGGCTTCCCGGACGATCCGGTGCTGTTCACCGAGGCCGCCGAGGCAGTGCTCGCACAGACCCTCGGCGTGATGCGCGACGGCGGGTTCGCCGAACTGCACGGCCGGTTCGAACCGGTGGGCGAGTGCTTCCGGCGGCTCTCGACGGTCCCCCGAGAGACCCGCGTCGCCCGGATGTGCGAAGCGGTACCGCCCTCGGTGGGCACCTTCACACCGGCCCAGCTTCTGCGGATGTTCCGCACGTTCCGGCAGAGCGTCTTCGCCATCACCCGGTACCGGGCCGAGCCCTACCCCGGTGACGTCGCGTTCCTGCGCCACGCCGGCCCGTACCCGTTCCCGGGCAGCCGGGAGAGCGTGACCCGGTACTGGTCGGAGCTGTGCCTGGGTGAGCTGTCGGTCACCGACATCGGTGGGGACCACTTCACCTGCCTGGCCGACGACCACGTCCCGGCCGTCCTCGGGCACCTGGCCGCGGTCACCGGTGCGGAGGTGCTCGCATGAGCGCCGCGACCGGGCCGACGGTGGCGCTGCTCGGTGCGACCGGGGCGGTCGGATCGGCCGCGGCCCGGGTGCTGGCCGGTGACGGGCCGCTGCGGCTGGGCGGACGCCGCCACGGCCCGCTCGACGAGCTGGCCGCCACCCTCGACGGACCCGCCGTCAGCACCCACCCGGTGGACCTGGACGACCCGCACGCCCTGGACGCCTTCGCCCACGGCGCCGACGTGCTGCTGCACTGCGCCGCGCCGGCGTTCGCGATCGGGGACCGGGTGGCCCGCGCGGCCGCCCGCGCCGGATCACGCTACGTCGACGTCTCCGGCGACGCCCAGCTCGCCCAGCAGCTCACCGGCGGGGCCGTGCCGAACGTCGCGGTCCTCGGTGCCGGCGTGGTCCCGGGTCTGTCGGCGCTGCTGCCCCGGCTGCTCCTCACCCGGGCACGCGCCGCCGGGATGAACCCGTCCCGGATGCGGGTGCACACCGGTGGGGTGGAGCGCTGCTCTCCCGGCGTCGCCCGGGACATGCTGCTCTCCCTGGACGCCGGCGGCCCCGACGGTGCCGCCTACGGCGAACCGTTGGCCGCCTGGCGGGACGGCGTTCGTGTCCCCCGCGCGCTGCGGTCCGAGGAGGACGCGCAGGCACCGTTCTTCGACGGCCGGGTCGCGCTGCAACCGTTCCTCGCCGCGGAGTCCGAGCGCCTCGCCCGCACCACCGGACTGGCCGGCCTGGACTGGTTCAACGTCCATCCCGGACCGCACGTGCGGGAGGCCATGCGCAGGCTGCGCGGGACGGACCCACACGGCGCGGCGGCGGCGCTGGTCCGGGCGGCCGAGCTGGACCTGGCCGGGCAGCGGGCCTACCACCTGATGGTCGTCACCGTCCACGGCCCCGACGGCGAGGGCGGGGCCCGCACCGTGGTGCTGCGCAGTCCCGACTCCTACGCGCTGACCGGCACCGTCGCCGCCGTCGCCACCAGGGCGATCACCGCGGGGAAGATACCGGCAGGGGTGCACCACGCCGGGGAGGTCCTCGACCCGGCGATGGTGCTCGACGCCGTCCAGGCGCTCGGCGTGACCCGGCTCACCGAGATCGCCGGGGACGGGCTCGAGGACGAGGAGGGCGCGCTGTGAGCAGACCATGGCGCGTCCTGGTCGTCGGTACCAACTTCGGTCGGGTGCATGCCCGCGGGGTGCGCTCGGCGCCGGTCGAGTTCGAGCTGGCCGGGCTGGCCTCGCGGGGCGGGGCCCGCTCCCGGCGGGAGGCCGAGGAGTTCGGGGTGCCGCACCTGACGTTCCCCGAGGACCCGGCCGCCCTCGGTGAGATCGACGGGATCGACGGGATCGACGCCGCCTGTGTCGCGGTCGGCTCGGCGGTCTCCGGCGGTCGCGGTGCCGAGCTGGCCTGCGCCCTGCTCGAACGCGGCATCGCGGTGCTCGCCGAGCACCCGATGCACCCCGACGAGTTGGCCACCTGCCTGCGCACGGCCCGCCGCAATGGTGTGGCGTTCCGGCTGACCACGCACTACCCGCACGTGGCGCCGGTCCGCACGTTCCTCGCCGCCGCCGGTCGGTTGCGCGCTCGGCAGCCTCCACTGTTCGTCGACGCGGCGACACCGGTGCACGTGCTGCAGCCGTTCCTGGACGTGGTGGCCCGCGCCCTGGGCGGGGTGCGGCCCTGGTCGTTCGGTACCCCGGATCCGTTCCCCGCCGAGGCGGTGGCACGGGCCGGGCGGGAAGGGCCGTTGCGCTCGGTGCAGGGTGTGGTGGCCGGTGTGCCGGTGACGCTGCGGGTGCACAACCAGCTCCATCCCGGCGACCGGGACAACCACGCGCTGCTCTGGCACCGGATCGCGATCGGCTGCGAGGGGGGCGTGCTCACCCTGGCCGACACGCACGGCCCGGTGCTGTGGACACCGCGGCTGCACGCGTCGCGCGACACCGATCACCGGCTCGACCTCGACCCGGGCGGCCCGGACCGGCTCTCGACCACCGAGCTCGCTCCGGCCGGCACGCAGGCCGGGATCGTCACCGGGCTGTGGCCGGAGGCCGTGGCGCACGCGCTGCGCGGATTGCGGGCGGCCGCCGAGGCCGGCACGGACCCGCTGCGCGACGGCGGCCTCGACCTCGCGGTGGCCCGGATGTGGGTCGATCTGGTGGGCAGGCTCGGCCCCCCGGAGTCGATCCGCCCCCGGCCACCGGAGGTCCTCGACGCCGCCGACCTGATGCCGCCGAGCGCCGGCCGGACCGGGGTGACCGGGCCGGGCGGCCCGGCGGCCTCGGCGGACCGGGCCGACCTCCCGGCCCCGGCACAGCCGGCGGGGTACCGGGCCGATCCCTCGGCCCCGACGCAGCCGGCGGTGGACCGGGCGGCCCCGTCGGTCCCGGTGCGGCCGGCGGCGCTCCGACCGACCCCGCAGGCCGCACCACCGGACGGGCCGGGGATCGGCTACGGCGCCACCGCGGAGTTCTTCGATCCATCGGCGAGCAGGCACACTGCAGCCACTGCCCCGGCGTTGCGGGACGCGCTGGCCGGCGTGGATCCCGACGCCGGGCCGGTGGCCGACATCGGCGCCGGGACCGGCCTGACCACGGCGGTGATCGCCGCGGCGCTCCCCGGGGTGCGGATCCTTGCCGCCGAGCCGTCCCCGGTGCTGCGCGCGGTGCTCACCAGCCGGGTCGTGCGGGACCCGGACCTGCGACGGCGGGTCACCGTCGTACCCGGTGCCGCACCGGGCCTGGAGCTGCCGGACCGGCTCGCCGGTGCCGTGCTCTGCGGCGTCGTCGGGCACCTCGACGAGCCTGCGCGGCTGCGGCTGTGGCGGCGACTGGCCGAACGGTTGGTGCCGGGTGCCCCGCTCGTGGTGGAGCTGATGGCTCTCGACGCGCCCGTCGAGCTGCCTCCGACCCGGTTGGCCGCCCCGGAGCTGGGCGGGCGGCGGCACGAATGGTGGTTCGCCGCCCAGCCGTGCCCCGAGGCCGGGCCGGATGCGCTGGAGCTGCGGAGCACCTGGCGGGTGGCCGCTCAGGCGCGGCCGGGCGGCGCCCCGGCCCGGGAGGTCACCGAGACCTACCGCTGGTACGCCTTCGGACTCGACCGGGTCGCCGCCGAGACCGGGTGGGAACTGCGTGTCCTGCGCGGTGATTCCGCACCACTGGGGGTGCTCACCCGGAAACAGTGACGAGCATTCTCTCCACTCCGAACGTCGCCGATTCGTGTTTGTACTCGACCGGATCGGCGACGTCCGCGACCCGCAATTCCGGGACACGTTCGACAAGGGTCCGCAATGCTATTTCCAGTTCCACCCCGGCGAGAGTGGCACCGAAACAGGCGTGCCGGCCGTGCCCGAAGGAGAGGTGGCCGGGACCGCCGCGGTCCAGGCGCACCTGTGCCGGGTCGGGGAACACCTCGGGATCGTGGTTGGCCGCCCCCAGCAACCCGATCACACCGTTCCCGGCCGGGATCGTGACACCGGTGAAGGTCCGCGGTTCGGTGAGCACCCGCAGCGCCAGCGAGTCGCCGACCGAGAGCACCCGCAGCAGCTCGCCCACGGCCGCCGGCCAGGCCGCCGGGTTCGCGGCCAGCTCCGCGCGCAGCTCCGGGTGCTCGATCAGGTAGAGCGTCCCGAGGGCGATCATGCTGGTCGTGGTCTCCCGGCCAGCGATGATCGTCATGGCCAGTGCCGACACCAGCTCCTGCTCGGTGACGGTGCCCGCCGGCAGGTGCTCGGCGACGAGCCTGCCGACCAGGTCGTCACCGGGTGTCGCGGCCTTCGCCCGCACCAGCGCGCCGAGCAGCGCGAACAGCTCGCCGAGCGCGGCTGAGACCTCCTCCGACGTGCTGGTGCGCGACCCGGAGACCCGGGTGACCTCACGGAAGAACTCGACATCGTCGGCGGGCACTCCGAGCAGTGCGCACACGACGGTGGTGGTGACCGCGTTGGCGTAGTCCGGCACCAGGTCGACCGGCCCGGGCCGCGCGGCGAACTCGTCGACCAGCCCGTCGACCAGCTTCTGCACCACCGGCCGGGCGGCCTGCACCCGGCGTGGGGTGAACTCGCCGACGAACAGCTTCCGGAAGCGGGTGTGCCGGGGCGGGTCGGTCCGGATGAACGGCCGTGTCCGCGACCCCGCCTCGCGCTCGCCGATGCCGAGCGCCGGGAACGCGGGATGGCGGATGTCGGAGGACACCGTGGGGTCACCGAGCAGGTCGCGCACGTCGGCATAGCGGGTCAGCAGCCAGGCGGTCGCACCGGTCGGCAGCCGGACCCGGCACACCGGTTCCTCGGCGCGCAGGGTGTCGTAGCGGGCAGGTGGCCGGAACGGATCGTCGCGCCGGAACGGGAATTCATGCGTAGAGCTCACGCATCGACATTACGGCGCCAGCGCCGGACTCGACAAGAAAACTCTCATGCCATTCCGTGCATCTCTGTTGTGCATTGTGTCCGGATGCCCGAGGCTCGGTCCCGTGCAATTTCGGAGAACCGCCGACACGTCCTGGCTGCGACGGTGGCCGGTCCGCCCCGCCGCGCGGGTCCAGCTGGTCTGCCTGCCCCACGCGGGCGGCGGGGCGAGCGCGTTCCGCGGCTGGTCGGCCCTGTTGCCCGAGGCGGTCGAACTGGTGGTCGTGCAGTACCCGGGCCGCGAGGACCGGTTCGGCGAGCCCATGGTCGACCGGATGACCGTGCTGGCCGAACGGATCGCCGTGGACCTGGCCGGTGTGCTGGACCGGCCGTACGTCCTGTTCGGTCACAGCATGGGCTCTGCGGTCGCCTACGAGGTCGCCCGCGCACTACGGGCACTCGGCCTGCCCGCGCCGCGCCGGCTGGTCGCGTCCGGTCGGGAGGCTCCGGTACGCCCCCGCGGCGGACAGGTGCATCTTGGTGACGACGACGCCCTGGTCGCCGAGCTGGACCGGCTCGGCGGGACCGCGGCCGAGATCCTCGCCGACCCGGAGTTGCGCGCCGCCGTGCTCGGTTACGTGCGCAACGACTACCGGCTGATCGAGACCTACCGGCCCGGTCCGCCCGAGCCGTTGGACTGCCCGGTGACGGTGTTCACCGGGGACCGGGATCCCGAGCTGGACGCCGAGCGCGCCCGGGAGTGGGCGGCGCTGGGCGACGGCCGGGTCGACGTGGTGACCTTCCCCGGTGGCCATTTCTACCTCGGCCCGCAGCGCACCGAGGTGGTCACGACGCTGCTCCGCCGGATAGATCCGGCGCTGGCCGCGCACGCCCCCACGGCGGGCGACCGGTGAGCGCACAGGCCTACCACCTGGCAGGCGAGTTCTACGAGCTGGTCGCCCGCAGGCAGGCGGCGAGCAGTGGCCCCCCGCTGCAGGCCGCGCTGGCCGGGACCGACCCGGCCGCCGGTCCGGTCCTGGAGATCGGTGCGGGCACCGGCGCGGTCACCGAGGTGATCGCACGGACGCTGCCCGACACCGGGATCGTCGCCACCGAACCCGCACACACGATGCGCGCCGTACTGACCGCGCGGGTCGCGGCCGACGAGCGGCTGCGCGAACGGGTACTGGTCACCGACGAGGACGCCGCCGCGCTCACCGTCCGGCTGGAGACCGCCCCGCCGGGTGCCGGGTTCTGCGCCGCCGTGCTGTTCGGCGTTGTCGGTCACCTCGACCGGCCCGACCGGATCCGGCTCTGGCGGGCCCTGCAGCGCGTGCTGCCGGTGGGTGCTCCGGTCGCGGTCGAGCTGATGGGAGTGGCCCGCCCGCGGCACATCCCGCCGGTTCGGCTGCTGCGCGAGCAGATCGGTGACCAGGTCTACGAGTGGTGGAGCGCGGGGGAACCGGCCGGGCCGGCCGCGATGCGTTTCGACACCACCTGGCGGGTCCTCGCCGGCACCCGGGTCGTCCGGGAGGTGGCCGAGTCCTACCTGTGGCACACGCTCTCGGTGTCCGACCTGGTCGCGGAGACCGGTTGGAGCGGGGAACCGCGGAGCGGGCCGGACGGCACGGAGATCGCCGTGCTGCACCCGGTACCGTCCTCCTGAACACAAACGACAATCGTTTCCATCGTGTACGAGGGGGGTCCATGTTCGGCCCGGTCCTGGACGTACTGCGGCCGGTCCGCGGCCGGCTCGCCGCGGGGGTCGCCCTGCAGGCGGCCGGGGCGGCGGCCGGGGTGGTGCCGTTCGTCGCGGTCGCCGACATCGGCCGGTTGTTGCTCGCCGGTCCCGTCGAACCCTCCGCGCTCTGGTACCGGGTGCTGGTCGGTGCGCTGGCGGCTCTGGTCGCGCTGATCGCGACCACGGCCGCCACCACACTCACCCACCTCGCCGACAACGCAGCCCAGCACGACCTGCGGCAACGGATCGCCGCCCATCTGGGCCGGGTGGAACCCGGATGGTTCGCCACCCGCAACTCCGGTCAGGTCGCCACGGCGTTGCAGGGGGAGGTGCACGCGCTGCACTACCTGGTCGCACACACCCTGCTGGACGTGACCGCGGTCCTCGTGACCCCACTGGTGGCGTTCGGCTACCTGGTCACCGTCGACGGGGCGCTCGCGGTGGTGGCCCTGCTCCCGATCATCGTCGGGCTGGTCCTGTTCCGACGAGCCATGCGCGGCGCCGGCCCGCAGATGGCCGCCTACGCCAGGGCCCGCAACGAGGTGAACGCCGGGATCGTGGAGTTCGCCGACGGGATCGCGGTGGTCAAGGGCTTCGGAGGCGGCCGCACCGCACACCGCCGGTTCGTGGCCGCCTGCGATGCGTTCCACGACTTCTTCGGCGAGTGGTCGCGACGCACCACCTCGGTGACGGCGGCCTCGCAGCTCGCGGTCTCCCCGCTGCCGGTGCTGGCGCTGTTGCTGGTCGCCGGGACGATGCTGGTCGCCGCCGGGCACACCGACCCGGCCGCGCTGATCCCGTTCCTGCTGCTCGGCCCGGCGTCCGCGGCACCGGTCGGTGCGATCGGGCCGCGGCTGCAGGCGCTGCGCGGCGGGATCGCCGCCGCGACGGCGATCCGGCGGTTGCTCGACGAACCGGTCCAGGCCGTCCCGGCCCAGGACGCCGCCCGGCCGGGCACCGGGGCTCCGCCCGGCACCGTGACCCTCGATGACGTGTCGTTCCGCTACCCGGGCTCCGACACCGACGTGCTCCACGGGATCGACCTGGAGCTGGCCCCGGGGACGGTGACCGCGGTGGTCGGTCCCTCGGGTGCCGGCAAGTCCACGCTGGCGGCGCTGCTGCCGCGGTTCCACGACGTGAGCGCGGGCGCGATCCGGCTCGGTGGCGTGGACGTCCGCGAACTGACCCCGCGCACGCTGTACCGCCAGATCGGGTTCGTCCTGCAGGACGTGACGCTGCTGCGGATCTCGGTCGCCGACAACATCGCCCTCGGCCGCCCGGAGGCGGACCGGACGGAGATCGAGGCGGCCGCCCGCGCCGCCCGGATCCACGACCGCACCACCGCGCTGCCGCACGGTTACGACACCGTGCTCGGCGAGGACACCGAGCTCTCCGGCGGAGAGCGGCAACGGGTGTCGATCGCCAGGGCGCTGCTCGCCGACACCCCGGTCCTGGTGCTCGACGAGGCCACCGCGTTCGCCGACCCCGACTCGGAGGCTGCGATCTGCGACGCGCTCTCCGAGCTCGCCAGCGGGCGCACCGTGCTGGTCATCGCGCACCGGCTCTACACCGTGACCGGCGCGAACACGATCGTCGTCCTCGACGAGGGCCGGATCGTCGAACGCGGCACGCATCCGGAGCTGATCTCGGCGGGCGGTCGCTACGCCAGGATGTGGGCCGCCCAGCAGGGCGCCCCGACCATGACCACCGGGAGGGACGTCGGATGATCCGCAGGTTGCTCACCGCCCTGGGGGCCGGGCACACCCGACCGGTCCACGTCCTGCTCGGACTGCTCACCGCCGCCGCACTCGCCCAGGGCGTGGCGTTCGCGCTGCTGGTCCCGCTGCTGCGGGCCCTGTTCGGCCCGCAGCCAGGTGCGGCGTGGGGGTGGTTGTGGTTGTTCTGCGGTGTGGCGGCGCCGGCGGTGGTCCTCACGTTCGCCGCGCAGCGACGCGGTTTCCGGGTCGGCGCCGAGGTCGCCCGCCGGCTGCACCACCGGCTCGGTGAGGCCGTCGTCGCGCTGCCGCAGGCGTGGTTCACCCGCTCCCGGGTCGGTGCGCTGACCAGGGTGGCTGGCGAGGACGTGCTCGCCGTGATGAGCCTGCCCGCCCACCAGTTGCGGCCGCTGGTCACCGCCGTGGTGACACCGCTCGCGATCGTGGTCGTGGTGCTGGTGCTGGACCCGCTGATCGGTGTGTCGCTGGCGGTGGCGGCACCGTTCCTGCTGGCCGTGCTGTGGATGAGCAACCGGATGGTCGCGCGTAGCGACCGGGGCCGGGACCTCGCGATCGGGGAGGCGGCCGCCCGGGTGCTGGAGTTCGCCCGGGCCCAGCCGGTGCTGCGGGCATTCGGCCGGACCGTGGAGGGACATCGCGAGCTGGACACCGCGCTGCGCGCCCAGCGCGACGCCGACCGCCGCATGATCGGGCTCGCCGTGCCCGGTCTGGTCTCGTTCGGGTTCGCCGTCCGGGTGGTGTTCACCGCAGCCCTGGCGCTGGCGGTGTACCGGTTCCTGGGCGGCCTGCTCGACGCCCCGACCACGATCGCGGTGCTGGTCCTCGTCGGGCGGATCACCGAGGCCGTGGGGACCGGCGCCGAGACCGGCGCCACCCTGCGCATCTCCGGCAACGCTCTGGACCGCATCGCCGAGGTGCTCGAGTCCCCACCGCTGCCCGAACCGGACCAGCCGCGGATGCCGACCGGGAACGTCGTCCGGTTCGACCGGGTCGGGTTCGGCTACCGACCCGGTGAGCCGGTCCTCCACGACGTCTCCTTCACCCTGCCCGATCGTGGCCTGACCGCCCTGGTCGGACCGTCCGGCTCGGGCAAGTCGACCGTCGCCCGGCTGATCGCCCGCTACGCCGACCCGCAGACCGGGTCGGTCTCGCTCGGCGGCGTCGACTTGCGGGACATCGGTACGGTCGAGCGCACCGCGCGGATCGCCTGCGTGTTCCAGGACGTGTACCTCTTCGAGGGCACGCTGGCCGAGAACGTCCGCATCGGACGTCCCGGCGCCGACGACGAGGCGCTGGACCGCGCCGCCCGGGCGGCGGGCCTCATCGAGGTCGTCGAGTCCCTGCCGCACGGCTGGGACACCCGGGTCGGGGAGGCCGGCGCCACCCTGTCCGGTGGGCAGCGACAACGGGTCTCGATCGCCCGGGCGCTGCTGGCCCGGACCCCGATCGTGGTGCTGGACGAGGCGACCGCGGCGCTCGACCCGGAGAACGACGCCGTGGTCGGTGCCGCCGTCGCCGAGCTCGCCGCGCGGGGCAGCGTGCTGGTGATCGCGCACCGGCCGGCGACCGTCCGCGACGCGGACCAGATCCTGGTGCTCGACGGCGGACGGATCGTCGAACGCGGCCGGCACGAGGAACTGCTCGCGACGGGTGGGTGGTACGCCGGGTTCTGGGAGCGTCGCAACCACGCCGCGGGATGGCGGCTCGTGCCGGGCCCCGCGCTACCCGCAGGAGGCCACCGATGAGCTACACCGAGTACGACCGTGCTGCGCAGTACGTGCATCTGCTGAGCATCGAGGCCTGGAGACCGCTACGACCCCGGCTTGCCGCAGCGCTGGCCAGGGTCGACCCGGCCACCGGGCCGGTCCTGGAGCTGGGGCCGGGTAGCGGTTCGGGGACCGCCACGATCCTGGCAACAGTGCCGGATGCTCCGGTGGTGGCCGCCGAACCGTCAGCGGCGATGCGCGCGGTCCTGCTCGGAAGGCTCGAGGAGATCGCAGGAGCGGAGCGCGTCACCGTCTACCCGGGGGGTGCGGTGGAGGTCCCACTCCCCGAGCGGTTGTCTGCAGTCGTCGGGATGCACATGGTGGGACACCTCCCCCCACAGGACCGGAGGGCGTTGTGGAAGGCGCTGGCGGCCCGGTTAGCTCCCGGCGCCCCCGTCGTGCTGCAGGTACAACCGCCCTACACGGCGGTGCCGGTACCGCCCTTCCCGCCGATCGGGGTGGTCCGCGGTGCTGTGCGGTACGAGGGCACCGGCAGAGCTGAACCGACCGGCCCGGACTCGGTTCGATGGACGATGCAGTATCGGACCGTCGACGGGGATCGGGAGTTGGAACGGGTCGTGACCAGCTACGACTGGTGGATCGTCTCGGCCGAGCGGCTGGCCGATGAGCTTCGGACAGCAGGACTGGACGTGCGGGTGGACGGAGACCTGGTCATCGGCACCCGCTGAGCGGCCCTGCCGCCCCGCCTCCGCGGGTCGGTCACGGTACCGGCCGGCCTCCCGGATCCAGCGCGGCGAGCACCACCTCGACATCGCCCTCGGCCCGGACCCGGCCGGCGCCGAGCAGCACGGCTGTGTCGGCGCACCGTCGCACCAGGGTCACGTCGTGGGTCACGAGCAGTACGGTCAGCCCGGTCTCGCGGCGCAGCTCGTCGACCAGATCGGTCACCACCTCGGCGGTGGTCTCGTCGAGTGCCGAGGTGATCTCGTCGCAGACCAGGACCCGCGGCCCGATCGCGAGCGCCCGAGCGAGGTTCACCCGCTGACGCTCTCCGCCGGAGAGGCCGCCCGGGCGACGGTCCGCGACGCCGGCAGGTAGCCGGACCCGATCGAGCAGTCGGGTGATCTCGGCGCCCAGCAGGCCACGGGCGGTCCCACACAGTCGTAGCGGTCGAGCAAGGGCTGTCCACACGGTCTCCCGGGGGTTCAGCGCAGCGACGCTGTCCTGGGCGACGAGCGCCACCGCGCGCCGGTCCGCGGCGGCCCGGGCCGCCGCGGTTGCGGCGAGCGGCCTGCCGTCCAGCTCCACGCGTCCGGCCGTCGGGCGGTGCAGCCCGGTGACGCACCGGGCGACGGTCGTCTTGCCGGATCCGGACGGCCCGACCAGGGCCACGAGCCCGCCGCGGGGCACCTCCAGCGACACACCGTCCACGATCGGCGTGCCGTCGTGCCCGGCGCACAGGCCGACCACCGCGAGCCCAGGGGCGCCGCGCCCGGGCGGCCGAGTCGGTGCCGAGCGGAGCGAGGCCCGGGTCGGAACGGCCGGCGGCCGGGCCGGACCGGAGGGCACCGCACGCGGAGCGGACCGCTCCGCAAGCGCACCGGTCCGGCGCTCCGGTGACGTCATCTCCCGCACCGTGACCGGGCCAGGTGGTACACCTACCGGGCCGTGAGTGACCCGCCCACCGGCCATCTTCAGCACCCGCCCGGCCAGCTCGTCGAGCACCCGGGGGTCGTGGCTGACCAGGACCGCCGAGCGCTGGCCGAGGGTCTCGGCGAGCATCCCACGGACGTCGGCGGCGACCACCGGATCCAGCCCGGCCGTGGGTTCGTCGAGCACCAGCAGCTGGGGGTTCCCGGCCAGGGCAGCGGCGAGCGCGACCCGGCGGGCCTGCCCACCGGAGACCTGGTGCGGGAACCGGCGCAGGAAACCCCGGTCGGAGGGCAGGCCGACCGCGCCCAGCAGTTCGGCCACGGTGGCGCCGACCTCGCCCCGGCCGGGCCGGGCGCCGGCCCGCAGCCGCACCGCCTCGGCCAGCTGGGCGCCGAGCCGGCGCGCCGGGTTCAGCGCGGAGGCCGGGTCCTGACCGAGGTGAGTGGCCCGGTGCCCGCGGACCCGCGCCGCGCCACCGGGTGCGAACGGGTCGATCCCACCCACCCGGACCGCACCGCGGAGCCGGACCAGCCCGGGACGGAGATGCCCGAACAGTGCATGGGCGGTGGTCGACTTCCCGGAGCCCGAGTGCCCGGCGATCCCGAGCACCTCGCCCGGATGCAGGACGAACGACACCGCGTCGACGATCGGTGCACCCCCGGCCGCCGGGGCGATCGTGAGGTCCTCGACGGTGGTGACCGGCGCGGCCCCCGACACACCGGCCGCCGGTGCTGGGGGGCACCCCGCTGGGGTCGGTTCAGCCATCGGACACCCCCGACGCCCACCGGCCGGCCAGGTCGTCGACCAACAGGTTCACCCCGACCCCGAGCACCACCAGCAACAGCGCCGGCACCAGGAACGGCCACGGGCTCAGCGCCGCACCCGGGAGGTTCTCGGCCACCATCCGACCCCAGTCGGGCGCGGGCGGCCCCGCACCGAGCCCGAGGAACCCGGCGGTCGAGGTCAGGTAGAGCGCCGCCACGAACCGCAGACCGGTCTCCGACAGCGCCGTGGGGGCGATGCCGGGCAGCAGGTCGTGACGGAGCAGCCGCCACCAGCCGTCACCCCGGGCCCGGGCGGTCTCCACGTAGCCCGCGGTGTTGATCCGTTCCGCCGCCGCCCGGTTCACCCGCACCGAGAAGGGCAGGCTGACCAGCGCGATCGCCACCAACACCGCCGCCGGGCTGCCCGGGAAACCGGTCGCGAGGACCAGCACGACGAGCAGGGCCGGTACCACCGCGAGCACGTCGACGGCACGCACGAGCAGCTCCCCCACCCGGCGCGGCGCGGTACCGGCGGTCACGCCGAGCAGCAGCCCCGCCACCCCGGCCAGCACGGTCGCTCCGGCGGCGAGCCCGACGACCGACGCCCCACCGGTGAGCACCCGGGCGACGACGTCCCGTCCGAGCACGTCGGTGCCCAGCGGGTGCACCGGGCCGGGCGCCCCGAACGGGGCACCCACCTGATCGGTCGGCGACCCCGCCGCCAGGGACGGGGCCACCAGCGGACCGAGCAGCGCGACCAGCAGCACCGGTAGCACGGCACCCAGCGCGGCGAGCGGGACCAGGTTGCTGCGCCCACGGGGCGCGCCGGCGGGGCTCACCGGTACCGCCCGGTCGGGTCGAGCAACCGGCGAACGACGTCACCGAGCAGCAGGGCCGCCAGTGCGACCGCGGCCAGGGCCAGGGTCAGTCCCTGCACGACCGGGACGTCGCGGCGGGCCACGGCCTGGGCGAGTTCCAGCCCGACCCCGGGGTAGCCGAGCAGGGTCTCGACCACCACCGCGCCACCGACCAGTGCCCCGACGACCACCGCGACCACCTGCACGGCCGGGCCCGCGGCGTTCGGCAACACGTGCGCGAACGCCAACCGCAGCCCGCGGACACCGTTCAACCGGGCGGACTCGACGTACGGCGTCGCCGCGACCTCGGCCGCGGACGCCCGGACCAGCCGGGTCGCGGTGGCCAGCCCGACCAGGCAGAGGCAGGCGACCGGGAGCACCAGGATCTGTGGGTCGGCCAGCGGGGACTCACCCAGTGGCACCATCGACCCCCGCGGCAGCCAGCGCAGCCACCCGGCGAACACGGCGACCAGCAGGGACGCGGTGAGGAACTCCGGGACGGCGGCGGTGACCAGCGCCCCGGCCGACACCGCACGGTCGGCGCCACGACCGGCCCGCATCCCGGCGAGCAGCCCCAATCCCGACGCCAACGGGACGATCACCACCAGGGCCAGCCCGGCCGGCAACGCGCTGACCGGGAGCCGGTCGGCGAGCAGCTCGGCCACCGGACGGCCGCCGACCCAGGCGGTGCCGAGGTCACCGCGCAGCACACCGGCCGCCCAGTCGAGGTAGCGCTCCGCAGCGGGCCGGTCCAGTCCGAGCTCGGCGCGGATCGCGGCACGTTCGGCGGCGGAGGCGTCCGGTCCGGCCAGCGAACCGGACGCGTCCCCGGGCAGTACCGCAGTCGCGGTGAAGATCAGCACCGAGAGCACGGCGAGCGTCGAGGCGCCCGCGAGCAGCCGGCCGGCCAGGAACTGCACCCAGCCGGGCCGCTCACCCGAGCGAGGCACCGGTGAAGTCGGCGAAAGGCGCGTAGGTGATGCCTCGCACGGCGCGGGTCTGGGCGTTCACGGCGGGTGCGAACACCGGGATGATCGAGTTTCCCTCGGCCCACATCAGTCGCTGTGCCCGGTTCAGGGCCTCGGTCCGGGCCGTCTCGTCCGGTGCGCTGCGGGCGGTGGCGACCAGCGCGTCGATGTCCGGGCGGTCGAACCCGAAGTTCGACGGTGAACCGCTCACCCGGCCGGACTGGTAGGCGGTCAGCAGCGGCTGCGGCGGGTTGTACCCCCCGGCGAACGGCAGCGCCGTGTAGCCGGCGAAGTCGGCGTAGAGCTGTCCCGGTGGGAGCGCGTCGAGGGTGGCGTCGACCCCGACCGCCTTCAGGTTCTCCACCAGCACGGTCGCCGTCTCCACCATCCCGGGGATCTCCGGGCCCGTGGTGAGCTCGACGGTGAGGTTCTCGGCACCGGCCTCACGCAGCAGGGCACGGGCCCGGTCCGGGTCGTGCGGGCGCTGCTCGATGCCGTCGTCGTAGCCGGGGAAACCGATCGAGAGCAGGTCGTTGCCGATCACGGCCCGGCCGAAGAAGACGGTGTCGACGATCTGCTGGCGGTTCACCGCGAGCTTGAACGCCTCCCGGACCCGCGGGTCGGCGAACGGTGCGTGGGCCAGGTTCATCGAGAACGACAGCTGGTTGACGAACGGCACCTCGGTCTGGGTGAGCGTCACCGCCCCGTCCGCCTCGACGGTGGCGACGGTCGCCGGGGCGAGGTTGTCCGCGTAGTCGACCTGCCCGCCGAGCAGCGCGTTCGCCCGCGCCTCCGAGTCGGGCAACGAGCGCAGCTCCAGGCCGTCGAGCAGCGGCCCGTCGACACCCTCGGGCGGGACGTACCCGTCGTGCCGGACGAGCGTGGCCCCCTGGCCGGGTTCGAAACCGGTCATCCGGAACGGGCCGCAGGTGGGCATGTCCACGGTGAACTCCCGGGTGCCCTCGGGGAACACGAGGTTGCTCTGGCAGATCAGCAACCGCCCGTCGACGATCGGGCTCACCGCCCGCAGCACCGCGGTGTGGTCGTCCTCGACCCGGGTGCCGTCCAGGTCGAACGCGGCCACCACGTTCTTCAGGTACGGCAGCGCACCGAGGGTCCCCGGGGCGGCGAGCGAGTAGACGACGTCACGCACGGTGACCGGAGAGCCGTCGGTGAACACCAGCCCGGGGCGCAGACGCAGGGTGTACTCGGACAGGTCGTCCGAGACGTCGATACCGGCGAGCAGGTCGTAGCGGACGCCGTCCGGCGCGGCCGGGTCGATCGCGCCGAGCGCACCGTGCCGGGCCCGCGCACGCACGTAGTCCAGTGCGGTCGGCCCGGTGAGGTGGTTGAGCGTCTCGGTCGCGCCACCGCCGACGAACGCGGCACGCAGGGTCCCACCGGTGGCGGGAGCGGCCGCGGGCGCCGGGGACGATCCGGGTGCGCAACCACTCAGCCAGGCCCCCGCCCCGACCACTGCCATCGCCGCCGCGCCCGCGCGCAGGAACGCGCGACGGTCCATCTGTCCTGACCTCACCAGGTTCTCCTTCTTCGGGTCGGTACCTCGGCTCCGCGCCCCCGCACGTCGGACCGACCGACCCTTTCTTGTACCGATAACCGTTGTCAATATACTTTGCCATCGGACACATCGAGCGCCGGAGAGCGGAGGGGTCCGTGACCCAGGAGACCGAACGACCTCACGGCAGCTCCCGGGTGGTCGTGCTGGCGGTGTGCACCGGCAGTGCGCTCACCGCGCTCGACCTGACGATCGTGAACGTCGCCCTCCCCCGGATCGGGGCCGATCTCGACACCGGCCTGTCCGGGCTGCAGTGGGTGGTCAACGCCTACACCCTGGCGTTCGCCTCACTGATCCTCACCGCGGGCGGCCTGGCCGACCGGCTGGGTGATCGCGCGGTGTTCGCCACCGGGGTCGGCCTGTTCACCGCCGGCTCGCTCGGCTGCGGCCTCGCGCCCGACAGCGGGTGGCTCGTCGGCTCCAGGATGGTCCAGGGCGTCGGCGCAGCGATGATCCTCGCGACCTCGATGTCGCTGCTGGCCCGGACCCTCTCCGGAAGCAGGCGGGCGGCCGCCATCACCGCCTGGGTCACCGTCGGCACCCTCGCCGCGAACCTGGGACCGATCGTCGGGGGCGTTCTGGTCGAGACGCTCGGCTGGCGGGCGATCTTCCTGGTGAACGTCCCGATCGGGCTGGCCCTGCTGGCCGTCCTGCTGCGGATCACGGCGCCCGCACCGCCCGCGGGAGCCGCTGCCCGGCCCCTCGACCGGGGCGGCGCGGTGCTCGCCGCGCTCACCCTGTTCGCCCTGCACCACGCGGTCGTGACCGGAGCCGCCACGGGCTGGGGGGCAGGACCGTGGACCGCGCTCGGGGTGGCGGTGGCGGCCGGGACAGGTTTCGTCGCCCTGCAGCGCAGGCGGGGCGAACGGGCCCTGCTCGATCTGCGGTTGTTCCGGATCCCGACGTTCTCCGGGGCGATCGTGCTCAGCCTGCTGAGCCGGATGGCCTCGTTCGGGGCGCTGCCGTTCTTCGTCCTCTGGTTCGAGGGCGTCGTCGGGTTGTCCCCGGTGGCGACCGGTGGGTACCTGCTCGCACTCTCGCTGCCGGTACTGGCGGTCGCGCTGGTCTCCGGCCGTCTGCAGCAGCTGGCTCCGGCACGGACGCTGATTGCCGCGGGCAACGCCTGCGCGCTGGTCGGTTCGCTGGCCCTGCTCGGGGTCGACGCCCAGGCCGGGCCGTGGACGGTCGTCCCGGGGTTCGTGCTGCTCGGACTGGGCGCGGGCCTGGTGTTCCCGTCGCTGATGGGACTCGCGGTCGGCGTGGTCGACCCGGCCAGGGCCGGAATCGCCTCGGGCACCGCGAACACCTTCTTCCCGCTCGGCACCGCAGTGGGTGTGGCGGGGTTCGGGGCCGTCCTGACGGCGGCGGTGGACGGCGCCGGGCTCTCCGCGGCGAACCGGGCTGCCGCCCTGACCGGCGTACCGGTCGACCCCGCCGAGCTGGCAGCCGTCGCCGGCGCCGTGGAATCGGGGCTGCGCGTGGTCGCCGCCGGGATGGCCGTGCTGTCCGCGATCGCCGTCGTCGTCGCACTGACCACGGTGCGCGACACCGACCGGGTCCCGACCGCCCGCCGATGACGACGGGGGCCGGGACCACGGGGCTCAGCCGAACCGGTTCGGGTCGGTGAAGCCCAGGTCGTGCCGGGGTTCGCGGCCCAGCACGGTGTCGGCCAGCACCTCCCCGATCCCCAGCGCGTGCTTGAACCCGTGCCCGCTGCAGCCTCCGCCGACCACCAGCCGCGGGTCACGGCCCGGCCGCCCGAGGAGGAACTGCCCGTCCGGTGTCCGGGTGATCATGCAGACCGCGGCCCGGGTGGGCGCCGCACCCAGGCCCGGGACGGCCCCGGGCAGCAGCGCGGTCAACGTCCGCCAGTCGGCCTCACCGACCGAACGGTCCACACCGGACGCCTGGACCTCGGCGAAGGCCGAGCCACCGTCCTCCAGCCCCAGCTTGACCTCACCGACCGGGCCCAGGTCCGCACCCAGCCCGTGTCCCCACACGGCGACCCCGGAGTCCAGCTCGCGGATGAACACCGGGAACCGGTCCAGCGAGAACCGGTCGGGATCGCTCGGGGCGAACCAGGTCATCGGCATACGGACGGCGACGGCCGGCAGCCCGGGCACCAGCTCCGCGAGCCATGGCCCGGCGGTCACCACGACCTGCCGGGCGCGCAGGTCGTGACCGGCCAGCCGGACGAGCACCCCGTCGTCGTCGAGCACGATCTCGTGCACGGCGGTCCCGGTGAGCACCCGGGCCCCGCGGGAGGTGGCGGTGTCGACCGCGGCGCGGATCGTCTCCTCCGGCCGCACCAGCGCCGCCGTCCGCTCCAGGACCGCGACGTGGCCGTCCGGGACGGTCTCGTGCCCCGGGTACCTCGCGCGGATCCGCGCCGCGTCCAGGGTCTCCACCGGCAGGTCGAAGCGCTTGGCCGCGGCCAGCGTGCCGGTGACGACGTGCCCGCCGGCCGGGCCGACCAGCAACCCGCCGGTGGGCTCGACCAACCGCCGGCCGCTGACCCGCGACAGTTCGGACCACAGCTCACCGGAGCGCCGGGCGAGCGGAACCAGCCCGGGATGCTCCAGGCAGGCGGTGCGGAACATCCGGCTACCACCGTGCGAAGAGCCGTGCGGGTGCCCGGGGGTGTACTGCTCGACGCCGACGACGTCGACCCCCTCGGTGGCCAGCCGCCAGAGTGCGGCGGCACCCCAGGCGCCGAGCCCGACGACGGCCACATCGGTTTCCGCGCTGCTCACGCGACCGCCTCCCGATCGCCGTCCAGCGCGGGGACGACCTGTTCGGCGAAGAGCCGCACGGCGGCGGCCGCGCGTTCCTCGGAAAGCGTTCCGGGATTGAACACGCAGCTGAGCTCGACGTCGCCGTACCACTCCCGGATCGTCCGGAGCTGGGCGAGTACCCCGGCCGGGTCACCGGCCAGAACCTTGTTGTCCCGGTGCGCGGCGGCGAAGTCGTAGCGGGCGACCTTCTCGGTCAGCCGCTCGTACCCTGCGTAGGCCCGGGTGCGGGTGCGCGACCAGTCCGCGACGACGGCGGACATCTTCGCGACGTAGTTGCGTTCCAGCTCCCCGGCAGTGGTGATCGCCCGGTCGGCATCGGTGTCGAGGTAGCAGGTGAACTTCATCTGCACCCGCGCCTCCGCCGGGTCACGGCCGGCCTCCGCCCAGGCGGTGCGATAGGCGCCCAGTACCTCCCGCAATCCCTCGCGCGAGGTCACGGTCGGCACCACCTGCAGACCGAACCCCTCACGACCGGCCCAGGCCCCGGTCTGCGGACTCATCGCCGAGGCCAGCAGGATCGGCGGGTGTGGCCGCTGCACCGGCCGGGGCAGCGAGGTGACCGGGCCGAACCGGTGGAAGCCGTCGTCGACGACGACGTCGGTCTCGCTCCACAACCGCCGACAGGCCAGGACCCCGGCGACGAAACGGTCGCGGCTGGTGTCGATGTCCACACCGAACATCGCGAACTCGGCTGGCAGGAAAGCACGCCCGAAGCCGACCTCCACCCGCCCGTGCGAGAGTGTGTCGAGCAGCGCGAGCTTGCCCGCGAGCTGCACCGGGTGGGTGAACGCCGGGACGGCCGCGCCGGTGAGCAACCGGATTTCCGACGTCCGTGCCGCCGCCGCGGCGAGGAAGGTGGCCGGGTCGGGGCTGTACCCGCCGTAACCACCCAGATAGTGCTCCACGATCTGGGCGTGGCGGTAGCCGAGCGACTCAGCCAGTTGGACTAACCGCAGACTCTCGTCGTAGTAGTCGGTCGCGCTCTTCTCTGCAGGCTCCAGAACCGGGAAGAGGCTGATCCCATGACGCATCGGTACTCCGTGATGTCGGGGACCACCAGTCTTACATGAAATCGACTCTCATTACCGTTAAAGCTGCGGGTTCGCGGCCCCACTGTTGGTCGCAGCAGTCGTGGTGCTGCTGGCGACGCCTGACCGACGTGTCGCCTGCACACGGTGGGCGATCGAGGAGTGCCTCCAGGTCCGCCAAAGGCGAGGTCGGGCTCGCCCGCTCGCCCTCGCCGAAGGCCGTCACCCCGGCGTCCTCCAGGACGACCCGGCCCACCTCGGACCCGTACGAGCCGTAGACCACCGTGGGCCGCACACCCACGCTGGCAGCAGGTTCTCGATTCAATGAGCGGGAGGCCGGGCCTTGGTCCCGGCCGACCACCGCCACCTGCAGTCCATCTCATAACAGATCCGCCACGTGGCTGACAGCGGTGCTGTCGTACTGCTCATCAGCCACGACGAGGCTCTCCTCGCGCTCACAGCCGACATGCAGCTCGCCCTTCACTCCGGCGGGCCAACACGGCGCCAGTCCACGGGCACCACGGCCCGGCTCCCCACGACTGCCGGAGCCACCCACGCCATCGACCCTGCCACGCTCGGGCAGCAGCGTTGCGTCACCGGTGACGCCGTCGGGCAAGGTGCCCGGGTCGAGCGCGGCCACCACGCCCGGCATGGGCACGGTCTCGCACAAGACCACGAGTCCCGTCACGACCGCCCCCGAACTGGACGTGGACAAGCCCGGGTGTAGCCTAAACGATAATGATTCTCATGTGCAGGAGGGTGAGGATGGCCTCGACGACCGCCGTCCGGCCGATCGTGAAGCTGCGGTCGACGACCGGCACCGGCGCCGGCACGAGTTCTGTCACGCGGAAGGACCGCCGCAACGATCCGGAGCGGCTGGTGCTGCGCAAGTACAACGCGCGGGTCCGCGGGCACGTCAAGTTCAAGGCAGAGCACTGATGCCACCCCGGAACAAGCCGCAGCGCACCGCCCGTCGTAAGCCGAACCCGCTCGCCGTACGCAAGATCGACCGCGTGGACTGGAAGGACACTGCGCTGCTGCGCACGTTCATCTCGGACCGCGGAAAGATCCGTGCCCGCAGGGTCACCGGCCTGACCGGACAGCAGTAGCGGCAAGTGGCCGTCGCGATCCGCAACGCGCGGGAGATGGCCCTGCTGCCTTACCCGAACGCGGGGCGTTGAACACGTGTCCCGACGTCGCGTTCCGCGGGGCCGCGAACCGTCGTCCGGGAAACGGGTCTGGCGCTCGCACCGGCACTGGGACACGAGCGTGCAGTCGAAACTGCTACTGGTTCGCCGAGGAGAGCCGCTGGGCACAGCAGACGCTCTCGGCGAAGGGAACCAAGACCGTGGGCCGGGTCGGCGTCACCACCGCGGTCGCGCGGATCCGCACGAGGGGAGTAGGTGTCTGATGGCCCCTACGGGGCAGATCACCCAGAACGAGCGTCGGAAGGCCGTCCTCGCGCGGCCGTCCGCCAGCGCGCAGGAGGAGGCCGAGGCGGCCGCAGAGTGGCGTCTCCAGCCGTGCGACGCGAACTCCACCCGGGTCCGCGACCGCGACTCGGTCGACGGGCGCTCGCGCGGGCATTCGAGCAAGACCGGGGTGTCCCCTCCCGGGTGCGGATGCGGGAACTGGCGCACGACGGCGCCATGCCGGGGGTGCACAAGTCCAGCTGGTGACTTACCCGCCGACGTGGTTTCCGGTCCCGGGCCTCGACCGGAACCGGGAGCAGTGGAAAGAACACGCCCGTCGCGGTCCGGTGTGGCCGCCGCCTTGAGGAGGTGCACATGAAGGTGCGCACGTCGATTCGTGCCCTGAAGAACAAGCCGGGAGCACAGGTGATCCGTCGTCACGGAAAGGTCTACGTGATCAACAAGAAGAACCCGCGGAACAAGGCCCGTCAAGGGTGACCAGATCGAACCGCGCGGCAGCCACCTCGACCCAGTGCACGGCTTGCTGTGACGAGGCCACGACACGACTGTGCGCGGAGTTCGGTTGCAGCGTGACGCGGGCGACGGTGTCGGCCGCGGTCCTGCAGAGCTACCATGCCCTGCGGCGAGGTAGCGCTCCGGAAGGAGCCTTACCAGAGCTGGTCGAGAGGCTCGCGCGGCTCCACCTCACCACCGGGGGATGACACCGCCGGGCCGCGTGGGCTACATGCTGGGGCCCTCCGGTCGGTGATGTCGCCGGTGCCTCAGCCGGTGAGCCGGTAGCGGATCAGCCGGGAGCTGTTCCCGACGACGGCGACGCTGGAGGCGTTGTGCAGGATCGCTGCGACCA